>NZ_JBHJQI010000053.1:0-51231 GCF_042262805.1 Streptomyces sp. NPDC056361 | reverse complement strand
CTGCGGGGCAGCCTCCACGACTGCCCCGCAGTCCGGGCCGCACTCGCATGCACACGCACACGCACACGCACACGCGCACTCGCACTCGCACTCGCACTCGCACTCGCCGGACCCTCGCCGGTACGCGGGGCAGCGCGACGCGCTCCGAGGTCAGAGGCGCCAGGTCCGGATGCGCTCGGCGGCCTCGTAGACGTCCGCCTTGTCGGCCTGGATGTCGCGGACGAGCTCGACCATGGCACCGTACGGAGGGTTGATGCCCTCGCCCGAGGCCTGCATGTAGGCGGCGGTGACCTGGCAGGCGTAGAGGCTGTTGCGGTGTGGCAGCGGCTGCAGCCTGATGAGGGTGTGCAGGAGGGCGGCGGCGCGCCAGGCCGGGTCGGGCTCGGCGGTGGCGGGGCGCGGGACACGGGTCTTGTGGCGGGCCACGGCGGCGACGAGTGCGGAGTAGTCGGCGACGCTGACGTCTTCCGGAACGGCCTGCTCCTGGACGTCCAAGAGCCAGGAGACGTCGATGTGGAGAATCATCAGGCAGCGTCCGCCCCGCGGTCACCGGAAGCGGACGGGGCCTCGTCGGGGAACGCGTCGTCGAACTCGCTCCGGTGCGCCTCACCCCAGGAGACCGCGTACCGGACGAACTGGCGGCGCAGACGCTCGCGCAGCGACAGGTCATGGACGTACTGCTTGAGGGACTTGCCTTCAGCGGCCGCAGCGGCGCGGACCTCCTCCAGCTCCTCGTCGGTGAAGGTGACGTTCAAGGACGGCATGCCGCCGATGGTACCTAGTAGGTACCTGAGGCGGCCAGGGTCCGGCTGCGCACCTCGGCACGCTGCCGGTGGCGGGCCGGCCGCCTGGCCCCCTGGCCGGCTGGCTGGCTAGCTGGCTAGCTGGCTGGACTGTCGGCTGGCTGGCGGGACTGCCGTACGGCCAAGGCGGCAGACCGCAGGCGAAATACGGAAGGTTGTCATCCCCAAGGAAGCTGACAGAGACTCAACATCGTTAGCACTCCGCACCATTGAGGACCGAGGAGATCCATGGTCGACACCGTCAACTCGCTGGCCACCCGCGTGCACGAACTGCTGGTGGCGATCCTGACCCATGGTGCCGACGTGATGGTGCCGGGGCAGGACACTGCCTCCTCGCCGCGCGGGTTCCTCGGTTCCCGTCAGCGCATGGACGCCGCCTCGGCCCTCCGTGACGTCGTCACGCGCGCTGGGGCGCTCGGCCCCGAGGGTACGTGGCTCTCCGCCGCGGGACACTCGGGCCTCAGCGCTCTGGCCATCGCGCGCGGGGACGCGAACCAGGCGCTCTTCCACCTCGACGCCGCGGTGGCCGGCGGTTTCAACGACTGCGTGTCGCTCCACTCCGCCCCCATGCGCCCGCTGCACAACGACCCCCGCTTCCAGGCGCTCTACCAGCGCATGCGCATCACCGCGGCCGACCTCGACGAGCTCTTCTGGCTGCACCGGGAGATGCAACTCACGGTGCAGGAATCCCAGAGAGCGACCATCGACAACATCGGCCGCCTCGACACCGGAGTGTCGCTGCTCCCCCTGGCCCCCATGCCGACCCGCGAGCCGAACACCCACGGCCTCCTGATCACCCGCATCGATCTCGCCGCGATCCAGACCGCCTTCCAACAGGTCGCCCTGAAGATGGAGTTCCAGCGCAGCTCCGGCAACACCAGCCTCAGCCTCATCGACGACACGTGGGACTACACCAGCGCCACACGCGATGCCTGGCACGCCGACGCATTGGAATCCCAGCGCCTCCGAGCCGCCCAGGCCCGCGCCTTCGTCGCACGCCCCGGCGCCGACACCATGCTCACCCGCTGCCCGCCTCTGGGCTCCATCGCCTACCCCGCCTGAGGAAGGCCCGATCGGCGCGCTGGACGCCCGCACCCCCAGAGGGCCGCGGCAGCGAGACCGTCATGGTCGGCTTCGTGGTCCCCGGCCACCGGGCGCGGAGACCGGGGGGGGTGTCACCTCCCGGTCCTGCCGGCACCGCTGCCCCGGCCGGCACCGCGGCTACTGCCGGTACCGCTGACTCACCGCCGCGAAGGCCGCCTTGGGTTCCCATGCCATGTCGGGGTAGGTCTGACCTCGGCCGTCTTCGAGGAGTTTGACGATACCCAGGCCGGCCCGGTCCAAGTCGTCCCTGGGGTCGCCGTCCGGGCGGTGCGGGTAGCCGGGCAGGGCGAACAAGAACACGAACGCGCTGTCCACGCCCTCGGTCTCGAAGATCTCCAGCAGTTCGCTCAGGTACGCGGCTTGACCGGCTTCGTCGCGCTCGTAAGCGTCGTTCAGCCGGATGGGGGCCTTGGTCAGGGGGTCGCGTTCGACCACTTCCAGGACCCGACCGCCGCGGTCACCCGCACCGCGGTAGGCCGCGGTGCCGAATCCGGTGATGGCGAGCGGTTGGGGACCTTGGGCCAGGGTGCGCACGGCGTCGCGGAACCGGTCGGCGACTTCGGCGGAGCGGATCAGTTCGTACGTCGTGATGTCGAAGGGGGTCCAGTCGACCTGCTCGAACTGGATGGCCGCATAGGTGACTTTGCCGTGGAAGTGCGCACGGACGGTGGCCGCGGCGTCCCGGAGGAAGGCGTTGATGCGCGTGCCGAGTTCGCGCATCGCGTCGGCCCGTCGCTCGGGGCGGCTCATGAGCTGCTCGACGCGCTCCTCGGGGCTCTGTCCGGGCAGGAAGCCGCGGTTCATCACGCTCAGCTCGACCCCTGCGACGAACACGACGGTCGCCCCTTGCCGCCGGAGCCGTTCCGCTCGCTCGGCGCAGTCGCGGAAGAGCGTGAGGATCTGCTCCGGATCAAGCTCCAGCGGATAGGGCGAGAACCAGACCTCGAGGCCGAGCTCAGCGGCGGCGCCGGCGGCCAGCTCCAGTCGGTCCGGGTCGCCGCCGATGATCTGGATCGCGTTGCAGTGGAGGTCGTCGCGGATGATGGCGAGTTCGCGCCGGACCACCGCAGGGTCGAAGTCCTCGCGGGATGTCCGCCCGTGTACGACGAATCCGGTGTCGTAGGTCATTCCTCTGGCTCGCATGGCCATGCCCTCCCTGTCGGTGTCGTTCGGGCCGAGGCTGACAGGAAACATGCGTGCACGCAAGTTTGCGTGCACGCATGATTGCGCATACGAAAGTTTGCGCGCTCGCAGGATTATGTGGAACGCTGGCCCCGTGACGACACCACCACCGGCAGCAGGGCTTCGGGAACGAAAGAAGCAGGCCACGCGCGCGGCGCTGAGTGGGGCGGCCCTACGCCTGGCCGTGGAGCGCGGGCCCGATCACGTACGGGTCGAGGACATCGCCGAGGCTGCCGGGGTATCGCCGCGCACCTACAACAACTACTTCGCCAGTCGCGAGCAGGCGATCGTCTCCGCCGTCACGGCCGACCGCGAGGCGCGGATCGCCTCGGCGGTCGCGGCCCGGCCCGCGGGCACGCGCCTTGCCGATGCCGTCACCGACTCCGTCGTCGAGCAGTACACGAACACCGATGAACGTGAACACCGCGCACTGCTCCTGATCACCACCCGGACCGCGCTGCGCGACGCGTTTCTCGACACCACCGCCGACATAGAAGCCCCTCTCACGGCAGCGCTCACCGAACGGCTGGGTGACGCCTCACCGCACACCGCCCGTGTCCTCGCGGCGAGCGTGGGCGCAGCGGTCCGCATCGCGCTCGAAGCCTGGCTCCGGCCCACCGGGAACACCGACGCCACCGGGACTGTCGGCGCCACGGGACTCCTCGTGCCCTCCGGTTCCCTGCCCGACCAGCTCCGCGCGGTACTGGCTCCGCTCGCGCCGGCGTTCGACGCCGCCGAGCGACGCCCTCAACCGTGAAGCCGACCCGGCCGAGTCCGCAGCACCAGACGGCTGCCACCTGAGCGTCCGAGCGCCTGACCGCCCGACCCCCTGATCGCCTGCGGGAGCAGGAGCGGGTCACCGCTCAACGCGCCCATGGCCCCCACCACTTGGGTGGCAACGGGTCGGCCGGAGCCGATGTCGGCTGCTCGGGGTGGAGTCCGAGGTGTCGCAAGACGTTCGCGCGCACGCGGACGACTATCGTGCCGTGCCAGTGGCCGTCGGAGCCCACCCCGCACATGTGGTCGATCCGAACATCGTGCTCGGTGAAGGGGTACCAGTCGATCCCCCGGTCACGCAGTCAAACCGCCATCAGTCGGCCGGGCCTCGGGCAGCCGGCGACGTTCTCGAACCAGAAGAGAGTCACCCAGTCGGAAGTGTGCAGGTCCATGGCTGCCATCATGCCGCACGACGAGGACCTACCGCCCGCATTAAGGAGGCGGGCGCATATGTCGACGGTTCTTTTCGTGCACGACTCTGTTGTGCACGGGAGGCCGGTGGCAGTGTGTCGGTACGCGGTCCTCGCAGACAGGCCAGTCCCGGAGAGGGATCGCATGCTGGTCCCACCTGCCGCCGGGCGGGCGGGACCGCGCCGGCCCCTTCCCGGCTCCCCACGGGAAGGGTTCAGGCGCGCCCGTACGCCTGCGGTCGCCGTGGGACAGCCGCGCGCGGTCAGGACCTCCGTTCTCGCGGCGATTCGGTCAGTCCGCGAACACGCGGGTCACGCCCAGTTGACCGTCGTAGTACCAAGCGAGGGGTTCGTTCTGAGCCGTTTCGGCGTAGACGTTGACGACGGACCGGCGCATCAGTTCCTGGGCGCGCGCGTCCGGGTGCTCCGCCGTCACGGTGAAGTGGTCGTCACGGCGCTGGGACCGATGCCAGGTCTCCCAGGATCGCCACAGGTCCTTGGCCTCGGCCGCCTCTGCAGCTGACGAGATCGGGCAGACGTCGTTGGCACCCCACGCGTAGTCCCGGAAGCCGCCCTCTTCCAGGGTGTCCTGGGAGTGGTAGGCCACGCCCTGGAGGTTGCCCGTCTGGGCGATCCACACCTTGATGCCGGTGTCCGTTTCGCTCAGCCGTGATGTGCCGAGTGTGACCTTCAGCGCGACACCCGGAGCCGTCACCCCCTCGAAGGTGGGGCGGAAGTCGGGCCGGCACGACGTCACCGCGTAGACCTTGGTGTGGCCGCCGCGCAGTTCCCGCAGTATCCGGTACTCCGCGGGTCGCGAACCGATGGATCCTGGCGCTGATCCGGCTGTCCGGGTTCTCAGATGTGCCCATGGCCAGACCGTAGGCGGAGGTGGGGCGCCTCGCCGATGACGACTGGGTCGACATGCCGCCGGGTACTCCTCCGGGCTGGATCAGGGCGGCGTCCCGGGCAGAGTTTTATGGATCGCCGGACGTGCCTGCCGGGTGCGTGCCCCTGCCGGGTCCGTGGCCCTCCCGGGTGCGTGACCCTTCCAGGTGTGTAACCCTTCCAGGTGTGTAACCCTCCCGGGTACGTGCCCCCGTCAGGTACGCACTCCTGCCGCTGGCTGTGTCCCGACACGTGAGCCCGCCCCTGCCGTCGGGGACGTCGGCAGGGGCGGGCTTGAGGGCTCTGGATCCGGTCGGTCGGTGTCGATCGGATGGTGAACCCCGTGTCAGGGGACGTGCAACGTGGTTGCGATGCGGCGGACGTCCGTGATGTCGCCGGGTTGAGCCGGTGACACGGACCTGTGCTTCCGGGGAGGAGATGTGCGCGGATCGCCGAGCGGTTCGGGCGGCGCGCAGGGGGTGGTGGGGGCCGGTCAGGCGGCGGGCGGTACGACCGGCTGGGACTGGGTGGCGCAGTGGATGCCGCCACCGCCGCTGGCGATGTTGTCGATGGTGACCTGGACGACCTCGCGGCCGGGGTAGGCGCCCTGGAGGATCGTGCGGGCTGCCGCGTCCGCGGCGGCGTCGCCGAACTGGGGAACGATGACGGCGCCGTTGGGGGTGTAGTAGTTGGTGTAGCTGGAGAGGAACGCCCGGCCGCTGCCGGTGATCTTGGCGCGGTCGGGGTTGGGGAGCTCGGTGATGGCGAGCGGGCGGCCCTTGGCGTCGGTGGCGGTCTGCAGGATGCGCTTGGTCTCGTCGTACACCTGCGACCAGACGGAGGTCGGGTCGGCGCCGGGGCCGGGCTTGTCCAGGATGACCTTGCCGGGTGCGGTGAAGCGGGCGAGGCAGTCGATGTGGCAGTCGGTGATGTCCTGACCGGCGAGGCCGGGCACCCAGATCACCTTGTCGACGCCGAGCGACGACTTGAGGTCCTGCTCGACCTGGGCCTGCGACTTGCCCGGGTTGCGGTTGGGGTTGACCAGGGAACTGGCGGTGGCGAGCAGGGTGCCCTCGCCGTCGGTCTCCAGCGAGCCGCCCTCGCCGACGAAGGAGGCCTGGACGCGGTTGATGCCGTACTGCGTGAGCAGGGTCGCGGCCGCGGCGGCGTCGTTGGCGAAGGGCTGGTAGTAGGTGGTGCCGGTCTTGCCCCAGCCGTTGAAGTTGGTGTCGAGGCCGGCTATCACCCCGGGGCCGGTGAGGAACGTCGGACCGAAGTCCCTGATCCACAGGTCGTCGTTGGCGATCTCGATGACCGAGATGCCGAACGTCCCCCCGGTGCCGCACGTGGCCCGGGCTTCGGCTGCGTGCGCGGGGCCGGCCAGCATGACCACCGGCTCGAAGCGCGAGATCTGCTGCGCGACGCGGGCGACGTCGCCGCGAACGCCCGCAAGGTTGGGCCAGACCGACGCGAGCGTCGGCCACGCCATGAAGGTTCGCACGTGCTTGCCCTCTTCGGCGGGCATGCGCAGCTGTACGCCGGTGGGGCTGGTCGCGGCTCCTGCGGTGGCGGGTAGGGCCATGCCCAGGCCGAGGGCGGGGATCGCCGCCGCACCGAACTTGAGGATGTTTCGTCTGGAGGTTTCCGACGAAGTCATGAAGGACTCCCAAGTGTGAGGGGGTTGGAGGTGCCGCGTGCCACATAGTTCACCTGACTGAAAATTCAGTCAAATCCGGATCGGAACGCGGACGCAACGTCAAGAAGGTTCCGAATCAGGCGAATTACGCACTCTGAGCAGCTGTGAACACTGACCGGGACATCCGGACTCCGCGCAAAGTCGTGGCCGTGGACGCCCGGCACCCCACGCACCGTGTCGTTCGACGGCGGGGAACTGCCTCTACGTCAGAAAGTCGATCCCACACCTGAGAGCCGTTCCCGCGGATCCGGGAACGGCCTGGGCGACCCGAGCGGGCTCAAGTGGGCTCAAGTGGGCTTTCGCGCAACGCGGTCGCCGGGAGGGCGGCACTGGCGGGCGGAGCGTCGGGACTGCTGTGCCGGTGGAGCGTCCGCCCTGCCGTGCGGATGAGCCTCGGTCTTGGCGGCTGGAGCGTCGGTGGGGGCGGTCGGAGCGCCAGTGGGGCATGCGGAGCGCCGGTGGGGGCCGGCGCTCCGCACGCGATGGAAGGGCGGATCAGGCGGCCGGCGGTACGACCGGCTGGGACTGGGTGGCGCAGTGGATGCCGCCACCGCCGCTGGCGATGTTGTCGATGTTGATCTGGACGATGTCGCGGCTCGGGTAGGCGCCCTGGAGGATGCTGTAGGCCACGCCGTCGGCATAGCTGTCACCGAACTGGGGCACGAAGACGGCGCCGTTGGCGGTGTAGTAGTTGGTGTAGCTGGAGAGGAAGTCGTTGCCCGTGCCGCGGATGCGCTTGCGGTCGGGGCCGGGGAGCTCGGTGATGGCGAGCGGGCGGCCCTTGGCGTCGGTGGCGGTCTGCAGGATGCGCTTGGTCTCGTCGTACACGGCGCGCCACTGGGCGCTGACGCCGGGGCCGGGCTTGTCCAGCATGACCTTGCCGGGTGCGATGAAGCGGGCTAGGCAGTCGATGTGGCAGTCGGTGATGTCCTGGCCTGCCAGACCGGGCACCCAGATGACCTTGTCCACACCGACGGACGACTTGAGGTCCTGCTCGACCTGGGCCTGCGACTTGCCCGGGTTGCGGTTGGGGTTGACCAGGGAGCTGACGGTGGCGAGCAGGGTGCCCTCGCCGTCGACCTCGAGCGAGCCGCCCTCGCCGACGAACGACGCCTGGACGCGGTTGACGCCGTAGTAGTTGAGCAGAGTCGCGGCCGCGGCGGCGTCGTTGGCGAAAGGCTGGTAGTAAGTGGTGCCGGTCTTGCCCCAACCGTTGAAGTTGGTGTCCAGACCGGCTATCACGCCGGGGCCGGTCAGGAAGGTCGGACCGAAGTCGCGGATCCACAGGTCGTCATTGGCGATCTCCAGCACGGTGATGCTGTAGTACGCGCCGTTGCCGCAGGCGTACCGGGCGCCGGCCGCCTGCCCGGAGCGGGCCAGCATGACCACGGGTTCGTAGCGGGAGATCTGATAGGCGACCTCGGCGATGTCGTTGCGGACACCCGACAGGCCGTTGCCCCAGACCGCGGACAGCGCGGGCCAGGCCATGAAGGTCCGCACGTGACGGCCGTCCTCGGCCGGCATCCGCAGCTGCACCCCGTTGGGGCTGGTGGCGGCACGCGCGGTGGCGGGGAGGAGGCCGCCGAGCGCCAGGGCGGGGACGGCTGCGGCGCCGAACTTGAGCAGGTTGCGCCTCGAGGTTTCAGGCATGTTCATAGAACTCTCCCTGGAGGGGGTGGGGAGGTGAGGTGTGGTGCGCCGCACATACTTGCGTTAACCGAAAATTCAGTCAAGGGATCTCATGCAGCGATGATCGTCCGGATACTTCGGCGGTTCTGGCTCATACTCGACCCCTACCGCCGGTTACCCCTCTATCCGACGAACCACCAGGCCCGGATGCGACTCAGGCGCGGCCCTCGAAAACTTCGCCCCGCGCGCCGCGGCGACGCCGGACCGTCCGCCCGCCGGAGGGCTCGGCAGGACGGCCGCGGAGGGCTGGGAGCGCGCGGAGGCGGGGCGGGGTGTGCCCATACCCCCGAGGAGCCAGGGTGCGCCGATACGCCCGAGGGGTCGCGGTGTGCCGATACACCCGGGGGGCACGGTGTGCCGATACCCCCGAGGGGTCACTTCCCGAGGGCCCGGTAGGCCGCCATCGTCTGCTCCAGCGCCTCCTCCGATGGGGTGGCGACGGCGCCCAGGCGGTCCCGGATGAGGGTGGAGTCGACGACGAACGGTTCGGCGAACTCGTACTGCATCTCGATGAGTTCACGCACCGTGCGGTTCACGGCACCCACCGCGTACAGCGCGAGCGTCGGCATGCGGCGCAGCCGGGCGGCGCCGGGGCGGCCGGTGGTGCGGTGGGCCAGGCCGACGAGCTCGCGGGTGGTGCGGGTGTGGGGGTCGTTGGGGAGGTGCCAGATGCGGCCGGGGGCGTCGGGGTGGCGGCCGAGAAGGGCGAGGGACTCCCCGATGTCGGGGATGAAGGTGTACGTGTGCGGCTGGTCGGGGTCGCCGAGGACGGTGGCGGTACGGCCGGCCAGGAGGGCCGGGAAGACCAGGTCGCCGAGGTTGGACTGGGCACCGCCACGCGGCCCGAAGTAGTCGGAGGCGCGGCCGATCGCCACTTCCACGCGCCCCGCCTCGTGTGCGGCGAGGAGGTCCCGGGCCATCCGGCCCCGGAGCCGGCCCTTGCGAGTGGTCGCGGCGTCGGGGGTCTCCTCGGTGAAGGGGCGGCCGCCGGGTGGCCCGTAGCTGTAGACGTTGTCCATCGAGACCATGCGGGCACCGTTCGCCTCGGCCGCGGCGAGGACACCTGCCTGGAGCGCGGGGAACTCCTGCTGCCAGCGGTGGTACGGCGGGTTGAGCGCCTGGTAGACGACGGCCGCACCGGCGGCGACGGCGGTGGTGAACGCCGGATCGGCCGCGTCGCCGGCGGCCACCTCGACGCCGTCGGGGACGTCGGCGCGACCGGACCGGTTGACGATCCGGACGGACTCTCCCTGGCGCACCAGCGCCTCGGCGACGGCCGTACCCACGGCGCCGGCACCGAAGATCACGTGACGGGGGGTGGTGGTGTGCTTCATGCGCCGACCTCGCTGAGGGAGTCCGAGCCGGGGGCCCGGGTGGGGTTGGTGGCGGGCAGGAGTCCGTGGAGCAGGGCGCCGGAGAGGGCGGAGAAGGTGACGGCGCCGGTGGCGCCGAAGACGGTGAACCGTGCCTCCACCCCCACTCCGGCGAGGGTGGTCACCGTCCAGCCTGCCGCCCACAGGGCCGGCATCGCCACCGCCCAGATCCACGGCAGACGGGTGGCGCGCGGCAGGGCCCAGGCCTGGGCCGCGCCGAGCAGGACGCCCTCGACCGCGCCCATCAGCGCCAGGGAGCCGAGATCGGTGCGGTAGTCGACCAGCGCGGCGCCGAGCAGGAGCCCGAGCCCGCTGCCGACCGCCGTGGCGGCGGACCAGCGCGGCAGGCCCAGCCGGCCGGAGGAGACGAGCGCCTGCCCGGCGCCGATCACCGCCCCCGTCACGCCCCCGCCCACCAGGGCGCTCACCACGTCGTCGACCGGACCGGCCACCGCGCGGCCGGCGAGTCCGGCGATCGGGAACGCCAGGAAGCCGGCCGTCCACCGGATCCAGTCACGCACGGCGGGGCGTCCGACGCCGTGGACAGCTGCACGCATGGGGATCACCTCTAATTTCTGTACGGTGTGCAATTAATGTACGCCGTGCAAAAATAGCTCGTCAAGGTTTCGAGTCAGCACCCGTGAGGAGCCGTACGCATGACACAGGACGCGCCACCGGCGAAGCGGGGCCGCAAGCGGGCGGTCCACGAGGAGGAGGTCGTCGCGGCCGCCATTCGGCTGCTCGGCACCCGCGGCGCCGACGCGGTGAGCATCCGAGGCATCGCCGCCGAGCTCGGCCTCGCACCGAACGCCGTCTACACCTACTTCCCGGACCGCGCCGCCGTGGTCCGGGCGGTCGTCGAGCACCTCCTCGGCGAGACCGACCTCGCGGCCCTCTCCTCCCCCGACACCCCCTGGCGGGACCGCATCCACGCACTCGCCACCGACCTCCGCCACCGCCTGCTCGCCCACCCCGGAGCCGTCCACCTCCTCCTCTCCGGCCCCATGGACGGCCCCAACGCCCTCGCGCTCGGCGAAGCCCTCCTCACCGTCCTCGCCGACGCCGGCCTCGACCCGACGGAAGCAGCCCGAGCCTCCTACCTGCTGATCGTCCAAGTCCTCGGAGCCATCGCCCTGGAAGCCGCCGAACTCCCCTCCCCCGCACCCGCCCCGCCCGTCGACGAACGCATCGCCCTCCGCCGGGAGCAGCTCCGCTCCATCCCCGCCGACCACTACCCGCGTACCGTCGAGGCCGCGGACACGATCGCCCGATTCGTCTCCGACGAGCAGTACGCGTGGGGGCTCGACCGGGCCTTGGACGGCATCGCGGGGCGGGCAACGGGCTGAGGCTCGTTGCGTCGCGGTCGGGGTGGTGGGACCGGCTCGGTTGACCCGACCCCGACCCGGCCACGCGGGCGCTCGATCCGCTTGAGGACCACGTGGTCGACATCGACGTGGACTACCTCACCGACGCGCACGCCACCACGGACGCGGAAGGGCACTTCACCACCACGGTCACCGTGAACTCCACGACGCAGATCCAGGCCGTCTACCGCTTCTCGAACGAGCACCCCGGCGTGCTGTACGGCGAATCCGCCGCGGTGCCGGTCGACGTCCGGAAGGTCGCGACGCGCTGGGTCGTCCAGAGCCCCGAGGAAGGGCTGACAGTCGACTCCGGGCAGGAGGTCACGCTCACCGCGGTTCTGGAGCGGGAGTCCCCGCAAGGCTGGGTACCGTTCGCGGGCCAGAGCGGCGGGGTCGTCTTCGAGCCTTCCTCCGGCGGCCAGTTCTCGGTCGTCGGCCAGTTCACCACCGACCTGGACGGCGAGATCGCCTTCACCCGCTTCTCCGCGACCCGCACCGACAGACACAACGCCCACGTCGAGGGCGGCATGGACTTCCTCGACGGCTGGACTCCCTCCACCATCCCGGTGCGCGTCCAGTACTCCCGTGACGGCGCGTCCTGGACCGACGTGACCACGGTCGAGATCCGAACCCACGCCCGCATCCGGGTGCGGGTGCGGGTGCCCTCACCCGTCCCGAGCCCCGGTGATCACGTGGGTCGCAGATCACCCCTCACGCTTTCGGGTCACTGAGCCCCACCTTTCCTCGACACGGACGACGTGGGATTGTGCCGTCCCGGTGGCACGGATCCCGCCATGCTCGACCAACAGCCACGACGTGCGAGGGTCGGCGAGAGGCCGCTGGCCGTCACCGACAAGGACACGGACACCGTGGTCCTTCCGACGCGGAGCACCTACAGGAATCCGGCCACCGAAGCCCGTAAACCCCTGGCGGCAAGGCGCTTGTTGCCGCGCGCGTGCCGCTGAGCCGGTCCGTGGATCTCCTACGCTGGGCCGTCGATGATCTACGTGGCGGCCGGCTGCATCATGACCCGCCGTGCGGAACGTCGGACCAGGTGCTCAGTCGGGCACCAGAGGCCTCGCGGTCTCCGCTCTTCGTCGCCGTTCGAAAGGAATTCTCATGAATCTGCCTCCGTCGGGCAGGCGCGTCCTGGTCAGTGGCGCGTCCCGCGGGCTCGGGCGCGCGGTGGCTCAGGCGTTCGCGGCCAACGGGGACCGGGTGGCCGTCCACTTCGGCTCGCGCGTCGACGACGCGCGGCTGACCTTGGAGTCCCTTGCCGGTACGGGGCATGTGCTGGTCGGCGGCGACCTGACGAACCCCAACGGAGCTGCCGTCGTCGTCGAGATGGCCACGGAAGCGCTCGGCGGGGTCGACGTGCTCGTGAACAACGCGGCGGTCAACATCCGTCACCCCCTGGCGGAGACCCCGTACGAGGAGTGGGCGGCTGTCTGGCAACAACACGTGGCAGTGAACCTGCTCGCCACGGCGAACCTGAGCCACCTCGCCGCCCGGCTCATGATCGAGCAGGGCACGGGAGGCCGCATCGTGAACATCGGCTCCCGCGGCGCATTCCGTGGCGAGCCCGACCACCCGGCATACGCAGCCACCAAGGCCGCCGTACACGCCCTCGGTCAATCCCTCGCAGTCTCCCTCGCCCCGCACGGCATCGCCGTCACCTCCATCGCCCCCGGCTTCTTCGCCACCGAGCGCGTCGCACCGCGCCTGGAAGGCCCCGAGGGCGAGGCCATCCGCCAGCAGAGCCCGTTCGGCCGTGTCGGCTCGGCCGAAGAGATCGCAGCCGCGGTCCTCTGGCTCTCCTCCCCCGCCGCCGAATGGTCCTCCGGCACGATCCTCGATCTCAACGGGGCTTCCTACCTGCGGAGTTGATGATCAGACATGGCAACGGACCCGCTCCTTCCCGGTACTCCGGGCCGGGGCGGGCCCCGGAACCGTAAACGCCGCAATCCTGATCGCTCCGACCGTCTCCGCCGACGAGGACCAGGACCACCTCCCTCCGAACTACCCGACCTGTGAGAGGTGCCCCTGGACCACCTCCCCGGTCGCGCCTCGCCCAGCTGAGGGCAAAGCAACAGTGGCGCACGCCGAATCACTGCGCTGGTCATCCGCGCTGCTCCCTGGCTCGGCTGTCTCGCGCGGCTCTCCGCGACCATCTCGCGCAGCTCGCTCGCGCGGCGCAAGGCGAGGGCCCATCGCGCGGCCTAGCCTGGAGGCATGGCAGTGGTGCGATTCGGCGGCGTCGAAGTCGCCTATACGAAGACGGGGCGCGGGCCGGTCGTGGTCCTGGTCCACGGGGCCGGGATCGATGGGCGGATGTGGCAGCCTCAGGTCGAGTCACTGGCGGACGAATTTACGGTGGTGGCCTGGGACGAGCCGGGATCCGGCAGGTCCGGCGCGCTGCCGACGGGCTTCGGGCTCGCGGACTTCGCGCACGCTCTCGCCGCCGTGATCGAGGACGTGGGCCTTGGGCCCGCCCAGGTCGCGGGACTGTCCTGGGGCGGAACAGTGGTCCTGGAGCTGTACCGGTGGCGACCGGACCTGGTGCGGTCGCTGCTTCTGGTGGACACGTACGCCGGCTGGAAGGGCTCACTGCCCCCGGAGGAGGTCGCGGTGCGCGTCGAGGGGGCCAAGAGAATGCTCGCTGCCCCTCGCGAGGAGTTCGACCCGGCGCTTCCCGGGCTGTACGCCGACGGCCCACCGGAACGCTTCGCAGCGGCGCTGGACGCCATGAGCAGGGACGTACGCCCGGAAACCATGGCCGCCCAGCTCTCTCTGATGGCCGAGGCCGATGAGACCGACCTCCTGCCCCGCATCACCGTGCCGACCCTGCTGCTGTGGGGCGAGCGCGACGCCCGCTCTCCCCTGACCGTCGCCCACGCTTTCCAGGACGCGATTCCGCACGCCGAACTCGTGGTGATCCCCTCGGTCGGCCACATGAGCAACCTGGAAGCCCCGGAGGCTTTCACGGCGGCGGTTCGGGCCTTCTGCCGCGCGAACGCCTAGGTTCACCGGGGCCGCGGCACGCTTCGAGGCCGAACGCGGCCTTCCCGCCGAGCACTCGAAGACGCCACGCCCGCGTCGGTGACTTGGAGGTAGATGTTGCTGCCCGCCACGGTGACGCCGTGCGGGTTGGTGGCGTAGGTGTAGCGGTTGGTGACGGTGCCCTGGACGTACTCCGTCGTGGCCGAGGCCGGAGCGGCTCCGAGCGCCAGGGCCGCGGTGAGCCCGGCGGCGACGACACCGAGGGCGCGGGCGCCCCTGAGGGGAACGGGCATGGCTGTCCCTTGCTGGGTGGGGTGGTGGGGTGTGTTCGGGTCGCTGCGGTTGTTCCGGGGTGACGGGCCGACGTGCAGGTGTCCGAGGCGACGATGCGGATCTTGCCGACCGTGCCGATCCTCCGTAGGTCGGTCCTGTTCTCGCCGGGGCGGACGCACCGGGTGGCGCCGTTGGTGAAGTGGAGGAGCGCGCCGTTGCGCAGGCGGGCGTTGGACACCGCGGCGGCACCGCGACTCGCGGTGAGGGCCGGTCGGGGGTCAGGCGCTGGCGGACGACGTGCAGGCGCTGGAGCCGCCGCAGTAGGTGATGTCCCAGTGGTTGCCCTCGTCGGCGTAGACGTTGCCCGCGGCGGAACGCCAGCGGGGGGAGCCGTCGCTGCGGGTGGAGATGCGGGTGAAGCTGTTCTTCACGTACGAGTCGATGCACGAGTTGTGGGTGATGTCGGCCTTGTAGCCGTTCCAGTGGCTGTACGTGCCGCTCGCGTGGCCCGTCTCGGTGCCGCCGGTGACGTTGATGCCGCAACCGCTGGCGGTCCGCAGCGTTTTGAGGTCGTTGACGGTCGCCGTGTTGATCTGCTCGAACGAGGTGCAGGTGCTGTTGTTGCGGTTGGTGCAGCCGCCGCTGGAGCTCCAGGTGATGCCGACGCCGCGCAGCGCGGACGCGGCGGAGCTCTGGCTCATCTTGGTGACGGCGAAGGCGTTGCCGGGCAGTGCGAAAAGGACGGCCGCGCCGATGGTGCCCGCGACGACCGAGAAGCGGTTGACGGATCGCACGATGGTTCCTCTCGTAAGGAGCGGATCACTGAGTGGTGTACTGGGGTGCTGTTGTGACGGCTCGTCAGGGACCGGTCGGGCATGCGGACTGGGACTCGATGCGCAGCTTGGTCACGGTGATGCCGGACTGGACCGGCCAGTCCTGGTTGGGCGGCAGGCAGGTCGTGTACTCGTTGCCGCCGTCGAGGAACTTGATGCTCGCGCGGTCGTCGTTGCGGGTGTTGACGACGGCCTTGGCTCCCCTGGACTGCGCGCCGAGGGTCTGGAACCCCGTCGTGAAGTCCTTGAACATCGCCGTGGGGTGGTTGTCGGTGTAGTCGGCCTTGGTCAGGTAGAAGCACACGTTCGGGTAGGGGCATCCCTTGCGGGACGTAGCGGAGGCCGGCGACGAGGTGAGCGTGACGAGGCTCAGTGTCGTCAGTGTCAGAGCGGCGACCACGGTGCCTCGCATGCGCCTGTGTGACATGGGCGTTCTCCCTCTCCTGAGGTGCGTCCGGAGGGCGACCGCCTGCCGTGAGCGGCGGTCGCCCGGTCGGAAGAGAACCTAGCCAGGGGGCCCGATCGGCCTCGACCGCCGCAGGTTTGAACCGTGATACGTCATGAGGCGCACGGGTCGGCTCGCGATGAACCGCCCGCCGCAGTCGCCTCATACCGGCGCGGTAGGCGATGGATCCGGAGGGGCGCCCTCAGTCGTCGTCGGCCGTGCGGGTGTGGCCGGGGACGACGAGACCCGTCTCGTACGCGAAGACCACGGCCTGTGCGCGGCTGGACAGGCCGAGCTTGGCCATCGCCCGGTTGAGGTGGGTCTTGACGGTCGCCTCGCTGAGCAGGAGCTGCTGGGCGATCTCGGCGTTGGGCAGGCCGCGGGCGACCTGGACGAGGACTTCGTGCTCCCGGTTGGTGACGGTCTGCCAGGCCGGGGGAAGGTGGTCGTCGGGCGCGGGTGCGGGCGCGTACGCCTCGATCAGGCGCCGCGTCACCGACGGCGAGAACAGCATGTCCCCGGCGGCCACCGTGTGGACGGCGGCGACCAGCCGCTCCGGCGGCGTCTCCTTCAGGAGGAACCCGCTGGCGCCGGCGCGGAGGGCGTTGTAGACGTACTCGTCGAGGTCGAAGGTGGTGAGCACGATGATCCGGGGCGCCGCGACGCGGTGCGGCGGCGGTGTGGCGCCGGACTCGGGCGTCGTCGTACCGGTCGGCGTCGCCGGGCGGGCGGCCGTCGGGGCGAGGATGCGCCGGGTGGCCTGGATGCCGTCGGTGCCGGGCATCCGGATGTCCATCAGGACGACGTCGGGGGAAGTGGCTGCCACCTGCCGGACGGCGTCGTCACCGTCGCCGGCCTCGCCGACGACCTCGACGCCCGGAGCCATCCGCAGCAGGGCGGCGAGTCCGGCCCGGACGAGAATCTGATCGTCGACCACCAGGACGGAAGGCATCGTCGGGAACATCCTCATGGGGACGGCCGGCCCTCGGCGGCGACGCGAGGCTCACGGCTACGGGGACCGGAGGTTGTGCGCGCTGCCGCCGGTCGGAGTGGGCAGGCTGAGCAGCACCTCGAAGCCGCCCTCGGCCCGGGGACCGACGTTCACCGTCCCCTGATAGATCCTTGCTCGTTCGCGCATGCCGATCAACCCGTGCCCGACGTTCGGCCGATCAACGGCCGGAACCCGTCCCTGCCCGTCGTCGGCTATCCGGACGGTGAGGGCCTGCGGTCGGTAGCCGACGGTGACCGACGCCGTGGCGGGCCCCGCATGTCTGAGGACGTTCGTCAGCGCCTCCTGGATCACCCGGTAGGCGCACAGGTCCATCCCGGGCGGCAGCGCGTAGGGCTCTCCGGTGACCTCCAGGTCAACGGGGACACCGGCCTCCCGCACGCGGAGCAGCAGCGCGTCGAGCCGTTCGAGTCCCGGGGAGGGCGCGTAGGCGTCCTCCGCTCCCTCCGTGCCGGTGCCGGTGCCACCGTCGGCGGCCCGCACGTCGTCCGATCCGACGCGCAGCAGGACCAGCAGACGGCGGAGCTCCTCCAGCGCCTCCCTGCTGGTGGCGGCGATCGTGTCGAGGGCCCGCCGGGCGGTGGCCGGGTCGCCCTCGAACACGTACGACGCCATGCCGGCCTGGAGCGACACCACCGACATGTGGTGGGCGACGACGTCGTGCAACTCCCGTGCGATGCGTACGCGTTCCTCGGTGACCGCCTGCGAAGCCCTCGTCTCCTGCTCGACCTGCAACCGGCGGGTCAACCGGGCCAGTTCGCGGCTGCGCTCGGCCGCCCGGCCGGCACCGCGCCCGATCAGGACCACGACTGCGGGAAAGGCCACCGCCTGCACCAGTACGGTCTTCATGGAGCCGTTGTGCACGTTGGACAGACCCGCCAGCACCCAGGCCGCCCCCACCGCCGCCCCACCGATCGGAACGGACCTGCCGGTCCTCGTCGCGGCCACCGTGTACAGGGCCAGCAGCGTCGCCGGGGAGTTGACCACGGGCCAGTACCCGCACGCGATGTACACCACCCACAGGGCGACGACCACCGACAGCACCGCCACCGGCGCCATCCGTCGCGCGACCAGTGCCAGGCTCGTCAGAACCGTCAGCAGCGCGCCGGTCGCGTCCATGTCGGACCAGCCGGTCGGCGGTCGCTCCATCCCGAGCAGCAGGCTGGTGGTCGCGTACCCCACGGCGAGGAGCGAATCGACCACCACGGGTCGACGCAGGCCCTCGCCGGGACGGCCGAAGAGTCCCCGATCCGGTCGCATCAGCGAAGCGTACGCCCCCGGGCGTGCTTGATCCATGAGACCGCCGCGGTACTCCGGCTACCGTGAACCGCCCGTGGATACCGCCGGAGTTTCAGCAGACGGCGGACCTCCACCCCTCCTCGTGGGGAAACGCGGCGGGGACCTGACCCCAGATGGCAGGCGGCGCGTGGCAGGCGGCAGGCGGCAGGCGGCAGGCGGCAGGCGGCGAAGCTCAAGGGATCAGGACGACCTTGCCGCGGATTCGGCCTGCCTCGCTGAGACGGTGAACGTCCGCGAGCTCGGCCAGCGGGCGGGACGCGCTGATGTCGAAGGTGAGCTTCCCCTCGTCGACGAGTTCCACGAGCGCCGCCAGATGTGTCACGTCGTTCCGGGCGACCATGTGCGAGGACGTCACTCCGGACTCGGCGGGTGGTTCGACGGGGGTGGCGATCGACACGATCCGCCCGCCCGGCCGTACCGCGGACGCCAGCGACGCCGCGTCGTGCGGGGGCAGTGGCACAAGGTTGAGCATGACGTCCACGGGTCGGTCGAGGGCGGCAGCGAGCGGCGTGGCGGTGTAGTCGATCACCTGGTCCGCCCCGTGCCGGAGGACCGCCCGGGTGCTGCGCGGGCCGGCAGTGGCGACCACCTCGGCTCCGGCGTGCTTGGCGAGCTGGGTCACGAACCCGCCGACCCCTCCCCCGGCCCCGTTGACCAGCACCCGCTGGCCTGCCGCCACCTTCCCGTGCTCGAACACCGCCTGCCAGGCCGTCTGGCCGGCGATGGGAAGGGCGGCGGCGTGTTCGAGGGGGACAGATGTCGGGGCGGGAACGAGCAGAGCCCCTGGCGCCGCGACGTACTCGGCCGCCGCACCCGCCCCGTCCAACCGCCCCACGACCCGGTCGCCGACGGCGAACCCCTCGGTGTCCGGGCCGATCTCGGCAACGGTGCCGGCGACGTCCCAGCCCGGCGTGTAGGGAAGGGCCACGGGCAGGAAGCCCTGCAACAGCCCGGCGCGCAAGGCGGCCTCGGTCGGGTTGAACGAGGTCGCCGCGACGCGGACGAGTACCTCACCGGCCAGGGGCCGGGGCCGAGGAACGTCGTCGCAGCGGATCACGGACGGTTCGCCGAACGCGTGGATGCGCATGCTCTTCATCTTCATGCCCTGAAACTACGGCCGTCGCATCGAGACGATCCATGCGTCGAAGTGCCTGGTTCATACGCGAACGTCTCACGTGTAGCTGACAGCTACTCACTGGGCTTCGACCGAAAACGCTCGCCGGGTCGGCAACCGGCGACGGCGACCAAAGACCGACGACCGACGACCGGCCATCGGCAACCGGCCACCGGCCACCGGCCACCGGCCACCGGCCACCGGCCACCGGCCACCGGCCACCGGCCACCGGCGAGACAGCTACGCTCCCTCCATGACCACAGCCTGGACGGCCGGGGCCGCCGGCATTCTGCGTCTCCCCTCTGGCCGGCTCGTTCGCGGTCGGGGACTCCGCCGGCCTTTGCCCGAGGGGCCGTTGCCCACCTTCGCGCTGTATCTCCTGGGCCATGAGCCGCCCTCCGTCTCGTGGGAGGCCCGCTGGCTTCGCTGGCCGGACTTCTGGCTGCCGTCCGACCGCGCGGCCGCCGCGGAAGGGCTGCGCGAGGCATGGACCCGCGCCGAACACGAGCGGGTCGAGGTCGCCTGTGGCGGCGGGTACGGACGGACCGGTACAGCCCTGGCCTGCCTCGCCGTGCTGGACGGAGTGCCCGGCAGCGAGGCGGTCGCCTACGTCCGCGAGCATTACGCACCACGCGCCGTGGAGACCCCGTGGCAGCGTCGCTTCGTCACCCGCTTCGAGTAGCGGTTGCCTCGGCAGCACCCCAGCGCCTGAGGACCCCGGCCCGACCGTCGGATCAACCCTGCGTCACCGCCGAGCCGTGCCACGCACGGCACGGGACTCGCAGCACTAGGGTCGCCGCATGGACGTGCTCAGCGATGTGATCACCGTGGCGCGGACCGGCCGGCCCCGGTCGGCGTACGTGCGCTGGCACGCCCCGTGGGGCCGACGGTTCGCCGCCGTGCCGGGCTCGGCGGGGTTCCAGGTGGTCCTGGAAGGTTCCTGCTGGCTGCTGACCCGGGACGGGACGCCCCTCCGGCTGGACGCTGGTGACGTGCTGTTCCTCCCTCATGGGAGCGGACACACCCTGGCCGACCACCCCGAGGCCGAAGTGGACACGCCGGCGTGCGACCCCGACGACCCCGGACTGACCGATTCCTACGCGTCGGACACCGTCGACCCGCTCGGCCGGAGCGGGCCGGTCACGGTCGTGCTCTGCGGCGCGTACCGACTCGACCCGGCCCAAGCGCACCCGTTGCTGCTGACCCTGCCGGAAGTGATCCACCTTCCGGCCGATCCCACCCGCCACCCCGAACTCCATGCGGCCGTACGGCTCCTGGCCGCCGAGGTGAGCGCCCCACGCCTGGGCACCGGCACGACCGTCCCCGCGCTCCTGGACACGCTTCTGATGTACATCCTCCGCATCTGGCTGGCGCGACAGCCCCAGGCCGACCGCGCCACAGGTTGGGCCGCGGCGCTCAACGACCCCGCGCTCACCGCCGCCCTCCACGCCATCCACCGCGCCCCCGCAGAGCCGTGGACCGTGGCGAAGCTCGCCGCGGAGGCGGGTCTCTCCCGTGCGGCGTTCGCCCGCCGCTTCTCCGCCCTGACCGGCCAACCGCCGCTCGCCTACCTCACCTGGTGGCGGATGACCACGGCGGCCCGGCTCCTGCGAACGACGGAAGCGCCGCTGCGCGCCATCGCGACCCAGGTGGGCTACACCTCCGAGTTCGCCTTCGCCAACGCCTTCAAACGCGCTCACGGACAGGCCCCCGGCACGTACCGTCGGAAGAACTGAACCACCGTCGGGAGAACCGAGCCGCTGCGAGCCTGTACGCGACCCGGCACACGCGGGTGCGCGCGGACGCACGCACGTGCGCGGGCCGGGGAGGCATACGTGTCGGGTCACGAACCGCGGGTCGTCTACAGCGAGGCCCCTGATCAGGAAGTGCGCAGCCTGCGCGTACGCCACTGCCGACTGCGTACCGCCCGGGACGCACCCGTCGCCGAGCTGGAGGCGGTCTCCTTCCGGCTGCGGTTCGGGGCCTTGGCCGTGCCTGCGGAAGGCATCGGCGGTGTGGAGACGCAGCCCGCGTTCCGGCGCCAGGGGCACATGAGCCGCCTCCTGCGGCAGGCGCTGGGCCCGCATGGCGCGGAGGGTCGACGTGGCCTTCGTGCCCGAGGGGATCGAAGGGGTGTACGAGCGGTTCGGCTTCGTCGGAGCCGTCGCCGACGGGCATCTGGTCATCCCCGTGCGCAACGTCGAGCGCACGGCGGGAGGGGATCCGGAGGCGGCCGACCCTGGCATCCGCAGTGCCACCCCGGCCGATCTGCCGGCGATGGTCGGCCTGTACAACGTCGCGCACGCCCAGCGGCCCTGGACACATGAGCGGCACGCGGGCTGGAACCGGCTCGTCCCCCAGACCACCTGGAAACCGGGGTCGCAGACCTTGGTCCTGCGGACCGGTCACACGATCGCCGGCTACGCCGTGCTGGAAGGGCGGGCCTTCGGCGACCCTCTGGGCACGGTGACCGCGGACGAGCTGGTGGCCGTGGACGCCGCCGCGACCCGCCGGCTGCTCGCGGCCGTCGCCCGGCTCTGCTGGCAGCGTCGACTGGACCGGTTCACGGTACGGGAACCGGCCGACAGCCTCACCGGCCGAATCGCCCGCCACATGGGCTGCTCCTACGAGCAGCGGTTCCCGCCGAGCGGCGGAATGATGGCCGCCGTTCTGAACCGCCCGTCCCTGGTCCGCACGCTCGAACCCGAACTACGGCGCCGGGCGGGTGGACAGCTGCCGGACACGGCCCGCCCCCAAGCGATCGAGGCCCTGTGCGGTGGCGACCTGTTCCCCGACGACCGCACACTCATCCGGTTGCTCCTCGGCCACTGGTCGGCCGAGGACGCGTACGTGCACGGTGCGGCGGTCCCCGACCGGTACCGGAGTCTCTGCGCGGCCTGGTTCCCCGGCGGCGGTACCCCGGTGCTGCCCGCTCCCTACGCTCACCGCCTGGACCGGTATTGAAGGGTACGTAGGCGCACGCCGCAGAGGTGCGACGTACGCGGTCACCGATCGTGAGACGCCGGTCCGTCACGCGGGGGACTTCCCGGCCCGTCTCCCCGGTTGCCGCGCGGCGGTGTCACACGGCTGGTCCGCCCGGGCCGTCCGGCAGCGCCGGGCGCCCGCCGACGCGGGCGATGCCCATCTCGTAGGCGAAGACGACCGCTTGGGCGCGGCTGCGGAGGTTCAGTTTGGCCATGAGCCGGTGGAGGTGGGTCTTGACGGTGGAATCGCTGACGCGCAGGTGCTCGGCGATCTCCTCGTTGGCGAGTCCCTGGGCGACGAGTCCGAGTACCTCGATCTCGCGGCCGGTGAGCAGGTTCGTCGCGTCGGTGCCGGGCCGGGCCGCCTGCTGGGGTTGCGGGTCGTGGGTGACGTGCCGCTGGACGAGGCGGCGGATGCGGGCCGGGGCGACCAGGAGGTCGGCGGAGAGGGTGGCGTTGACGGCGCTGAGGAGTTGCTCGGGTGGCATGTCCTTCAGGAGGAAGCCGCTGCAGCCGGCACGCAGGGCCGCGTAGACGAACTCGTCCTCGTCGAAGGTGGTGAGGACGACGATGCGCGGGGCCGGGTCGAGACCGAGGCCGAGGATGCGTTCGGCGGCGGCGAGGCCGCTGAGGCGGGGCATGTTGATGTCCATGAGGATCAGGTCGGGGCGGTGCTCGCGGGCCGCGGCGACGGCCTCCTCGCCGTCCGCCGCCTCCACGATCGGGCCCAGTCCGTCCACCGTGCGCAGCAGTGTGACGATGCCGGAGCGGATGAGGTGCTGGTCGTCCACCACCAGGATGCGGGCCACGGCGCTCCTCGGCCTCGGTTGTTGCTCACGTCACGGTCAGCCGCTGGTCCGATCCCGACCCGGGGGGACGTCCTTCCCCGGGAAGGCATCCGCCTCCAACGGGAGACGGAGACATACCTGGAATCCGCCCCCTGGGCGTGGTGCGGCGATCAGCGAGCCGTGCCGAATCTTCGCCCGTTCCCGCATTCCGATCAAGCCGTGCCCGGATCCGCGGACGTCGGCGGCCCTTCTCGGGGCGGCGGGCGGGGACGGATCCTGGGCCGGATCCGGTGTCCCTTCGTCCAGGACGGTCACGCACAGTTCCCGGTCCAGGTAGTCGACGGTGACGTCGGCGGCGTGCGCCGCGGAGTGCTTGACGACGTTGGTGAGTGCCTCCTGGACGACGCGGTAGGCGCACAGTTCGACTCCCGGGGGCAGGGGGCGCCGCCTGCCGGTGAAGCGGACCGCGACGCGCAGCCCCGTCGCTTCCAAGCGTTCGGCGAGCGCGGGGATGCGGTCGATGTCGGCGAGCAGGTCGTCAGGGTTCGGAGCGGACGGATCTGAGGGGACAGTGGGGACTGAGGAGACCGTGGGGATTGAGGGGACCGTGGGGGCGTACGGGCCCTCGGGGGCGCTCGTGCTCCCCGGACCCTCCGTGTACGGGCTCCCGGAGCCGGTCCCGTACGCGCTCCCCGTACGCGCCGCGTCCCCCGGATCGTACGTACGCAGGACGACCAGGAGGCGCCGCAGTTCGTCCAAGGTCTGCCGTCCGGCCGTGGCGGCGACGCCGAGCGCCTGGTGGGCGGCGGCGGGGTCGGAATGGAAGGTGTACTGGGCGAGGCCCGTCTGCAGGGTGACGATGGTCATGTGCTGGGAGATGGTGTCGTGCAGCTCGCGCGCGATCCGGAAGCGTTCGTCGAGCACGGCCCGCCGGGCCTCCTGGCGTTGCTGCTCGTCGAGCAGGAGGGTGAGCCGCCGCAACTCGGCGTGGCGCCGACCGAGTCGACGCTGGGCGAGCCCGAAGGCACAGGCCACAGCGGGAACGACCAACGCCTGTACGACCGTCACGGGCCAGGGCAGCCGGCCGCGCACTCCGCTGAGGGCGATGACCGCGGCCAGCAGCACCACACCGCACGTGACGCGGCCCCGCCGTTCACGCGCGGTGACGAAGACGCACGCGACCGCCGGACACCAGAAGTTGAGCGAGGGCTGATATCCCAGCAGCAGGTATCCGGCGAACCCCGCGGCCGTCACCACGAGAACGCCGAACGCCCACTCCTCCCGCAGACCGAGTGGCAGGGCGATCAGCAGGGTGAGCAGATAGGCCCACAGGTCGAACGCCCGCCACGGCTCCGGGTGGTAGAAGGTGCCGATCAGGCAGCCGGCCACGGCGAACCCGACAGCCAGGGCCACCGGCGCCGGCCGCGGGCGAAGGGCCTGCAGCGCGGACATCCGGACATGGTGGATGACGGTCCCCAACTGGTCGTCCCTCAGCGTGAGTCGAACACGGTCACCGGCCTCCCCGGTGACAGGCCCCGCGTCCGGCGCCCGGCGGCCACGGCCACCGACGTCGGTGCAGGCCGACCGACCGCCGCGGTCATGACCGGCGGCAGCGCACCCCCGTCGCCCGCTGCCGCCGGCCCCGCACCGTCGGCGGCCCCCGTGCACGTCGACCCGCGCCGAGCTTCGGCGCGGCGTGGCCGAGCGTGCCCCTGCCCGGCGCGCCGGCCGGTGGGTCGACCCGGGCCTCGCACCCTCGCCCACCTCGCCCGGCCGGTACGCCGACAGTAGAAGAGGGCGGACGCCGCGGGCATCCGGCAGCAGTCCCACTCCTCCGTCGACTTCCGGAGTCGCACGCCCCATCGAGGTCAACCAGCGCGGCACCGGGACCGCGCGCCGGGCCGGCGGTCGTCAACCTGAGGGTTACGGCGCGGGGTGGAGGAGCCACGGGGATACGGCAGAAGTCGGTGCGGAAGTTCAACCCCGTGTGGGACGTCAATCCCCGCCAAGAACCGTATCTTCTGAGATCACGACGTCCGGAAAGACCACCGGCACCACGTCCGGAGGCGACCGCGGCGTGTCATCGACGCTCGGTCCGCAGTGCACTGACGGATCGGATCGTCGCCGAAGCCGTTCCGTTCCGCAGTCGGCAGACCGCAGACCGCAGACCGCAGACCGCAGACCGCAGACCGCAGACCGCAGACCGCATCAGGGAACGGCCGCCACGCATTCGTACACGGGGGAACCACCATGCGCACCACACGTAAGTCTCTGAAGACCTGTGCCGCGGGAGCCGCGGCCATCGCCGCGCTGCTCTCGACCGCCGCCTGCGGCCCCGACGACGGGGCTGCAGGAGCGAAGACCCCGCCGTCCGCCGGCGCGAGCGCGAACCCGACAACCGCCGACCCGACGACCGCGAGCCCGTCCTCGACGCCCACCGGCGCGACGGCTTCCGCCACTCCGAGCAGCGGCGGGGGCGGTTCGCAGGGGGCGGGCAACGGGTCGGGGAAGTCCGGCGGTTCGGACGCCTCGGGAGGTGGCGGAGCAGGCGATGTCGGCGGCGACGGCGTCCCCGGCACCCCGTGCACCGACGACACCTTCACGATCACCGCGTCGACCTCCCCGCACGACTCGCTCCAGCACGTACTCCTCACCGCCACCAACACCGGCGACAAGGCCTGCGTCCTGGGCGGCTATCCCGCCGTGGTCTTCGAGGACGCCACGCACGAGGCCACCGTCATGAAGTCCCAGCTCGAGGAGTTCCTGGTCCAGCCGGGCAAGAAGGCGTACGCGGGTGTCCGGCTCTTCCGGGTCGGCGCGCCCACGACCGCGGTGAAGCGGATGGGCGTCAGCCTCTCCCCGGAGGGCTACGAGCAGAACGTCCCGCTGCCCGGCGGCGTCGGCTTCGTCAACATCGACGACGACCCCGAGGTCACGTACTGGACCGGCAGCGAAGCCCTCGCCGTGAAGCAGTCGCTCGCCGAGTGACCTCCCCCGGCCTCGGGTGCCCGTACGGCCCGAGGCCACGAGAGCCCCACTCCGGCGGTGCCGGTCAGGTGGCGCCCTGTGCGGAGCTCACCTCCGACGCGGGCACCTCGGCCCGTGGCCGCACCCGCATGCGCAGGTCACGGAGTTCGAGGGTCACCGCCGCGGCGAGGCGGCCTCGATGGCCGGACACGTGCTCCAGGCGCCATCGCGCGGCGATGGTCGCGAGGGCGAGGGTCGCCTCGACCATGCTGAACGAGTCCCCGATGCACTTGCGGGCGCCCGCGGCGAACGGCAGGAAGGCGTGGCGCGGCGGCTGGGGGTGCGCGTCCGACCAGCGGTCGGGGGCGAAGGTCTCGGGATCGTGGTGGAGGTCGGGCCGGTGGTGGATGAGGTAGGGGCTGTAGGCGACGCTGGTGCCGGCCGGCAGCGCGTACCCGCCGAGGTCCGTGTCGGCGGTGACCACACGGGTGAAGAACCAGCCCGGCGGTCGCAGCCGGAGCGTCTCGTTGACGACCTGCTCGGTCAGTCGCAGACGCGGCAGGTCGGCGTACGTGGCCGGCTCACCGCCCAAGGCGTCCACCTCCGCGTGCAACCGGGCCTCCACGTCGGGGTGGCGGGCCACCAGGTCCAGCGCCGAGGACAGCGTGGCAGCGGTGCTCTCGATGCCGGCGAGGACGAAGGAGACGATCGTGTCGTTGATCTCGGCGCTCGTCATGCCGGAGCGGTCGTCCTCGGGGTCGTGCGCCGCCACCAGGGCCGAGAGCAGGTCGCCGTAATCGGCTCCGTCGGCACGGCGCTCGGCGACGATCCGCTCGACGGTGTCGTGCAGCCGGGCGCGGGCGGCGAGGTGGGCCCGATTGCCGGGGGTGGGCAGCCGATCCAGCGGCGGAATCAGGAACATGCGCTGGTAGAGGCTCTTCACCACCGTGGTCACGTCCTCGACGAGTTGCCCGTGCGCCGTCGCGGGCAGCGCGTCGGAGAACAGCGTGGCGGTGATGATCCTGGAGCTGACCCTCATCATCTCGGCGGGCACATCGAGCACCTGCCCAGGACTCCAGGAATCGGCCGCCTCCTGCACGCACGTGGTCATGGCACGCGCGTAGTCCGGCAGCCGAGCCTGATGGAATGCCGGCTGGGACAGCCGCCTGAGCCGGCGATGCGCCTGATGCCGGCACGACACGACGCCGTCGCCGATCACCTCCCGTAGGCGGTCGTACAGCGGGCCGCCCTTGTCGAAGACGCGGTCGTCCAGCAGAGCTCGCCGGGTCAGTTCCGGATCGCAGATCACGACCATCGCGAGCGGGCCGAGCCGGATACGCACCAGGTCGCCGAAGGCCGGCAACGACTTCAAGAACGCCAGCGGATCCCTCAGCAGCGGCACGACGTGCCCTACCAGGGGCAGCCCACGGGGAGCGGTAGGGATCGAGCGGAAATCCTTCATGACGCGGTACGGCTCCTCTTGCCAAGCCCCCTTGTCAGGCGACCCTCTGCCATGAGTCCGTCCTGGTGGTGCTCTGGCAGATCGGTGGACCGCCAGACCGCCGAGTCGGGGCCGGCTCGGCCATGTCCCCACGCGTCGTATCTAGCGCAGCCCTGCGAGGTCACCCTCTTCCGGTCCGGAAAGGGGCAGGTCAGCGGCTGTCAGCCGGATAGCCGTCAGGTTGACGGCTTACGGTTCGCGGCTTACGGCTCACGGCTTCGCTGGGAGTGGGCGGCAGGCAGTGGCGGTCCGTGCTCAGCGGTGTCGGCGTTTCGGCCACGTCCCTTCCCGGACCACGACCCTCGCGCCGCAAGGGTCGGTGCACCCGGCACGAACATACCTTCGCTCCGTCTCGGGGTTCGCACGCTCCGTCTCGGGTTCGCACGGCGTCCGAAAAACGTGTGTTCGACGGGCGTGGTCGTGTCGTTGAGCCTTCTGACACCCCGAACCCCTCCCGCTTGGAGAACGCCGTGTACCCCCTTCCCGACCCTGTCGCCTCCCCTACCCCCGCCCCCACAGCCACCCCCACCCCCACTCCCGCCGGGCCTCGCCGTGGCGTCGGCGCGTTCCGTTCAGCACGTCCGGATACGGGGTGGGGGGCATGAAGGCGACCACGGACGGCAAGACATCGCCGCCGGCCGGGGCGGGGTCCGAATCGGCTTCCGAACGGCTGCTGTTCGGGGGACGGCTCGACTACGACAAGGGGTGGAGCCAGTACCGCGGGACCTGGGTGAAGCTGGGCATGTGGAGCATGGCCGTGAGCTTTCCGCGGCAGGTGGCCGTGGCCGTGCGGCTGGCGAGGCAGGCCGACCGGAGGGCCCTGTACACAGTGGCGGTCAGCGAGGTCGGTCGAGGGCTGGGGCAGGCGTTCACGCTGGTGGCGGTGAACGCGCTGCTGGCCGAGTTGCTGGCGGCGGGGGCCTTGGCCGACCGCTTGCGGGCGTCGATGCCGGCGCTGGTCCTCGTATCGGTGATGTCGGTGCTTTCCTCGCTGCTGAAGTCGGCGTCGACCGCGTCGACGGGGGTACTGGAACCGAAGGTGCAGCGGGTCGCGACCGAGCGGTACCTGGGGCTCGTCGCCAAGGTGGAGATGGACGCGATCGAGGACGACGCGTTCCACAAGCTCATGGACTCGGCTCAGTGGGGCGCGGACGGGGCCCGGCGGATGGTGGGTTACTGCACGGCGGTGGTCGCCTCGGCGATCTCGCTCGTCGCCGCCGCCGGCGTGCTGACGGTGCTGCACTGGGCGCTGCTGCCCCTGCTCGTGGCGATGGCGCTGCCGAGCGCGTGGGGGTCGCTGACGGTGGCGCGGGCGCGGTACACGAGCTGGCACCGGTTCGTCCAGCACGCGCGCGCCGCGCAACTGCTCAGCCAACTGCTCATCGATCAGCGGGCGGCCGGGGAGGTCCGGGTCCACGACGTGGGCCCGTTCCTGCTGGAGCACTTCCGGGGGATGGCGGAGACGAGCGAGCGGGAGCAGACCCGGCTCGCGTGGGTGGCGGCCCGTACGGGTCTGCTGGCGGACGGGGCTCGTGGTGTCGCCACGGTGGCCGCGTACGGGGTGCTGGGGCTGCTGCTGTGGAACGGACAGATGGCGCTCGCGGTCGGCGGCACCGCGGTGCTCGCGATCCGGGCCGGGTCGACGAGCATCACGGACCTGGTGCTGCGGGTGACGGACATCCAGGAGGAGTCGCTGTTCGTCGCCGACCTGGAGCGGCTGTGCGCCGAGGCGGAGCGGCGGGCCATCCCGGAGACCGGCGTGGACGTGCCGGAGGACTTCGACGCGATCCGTTTCGAGAAGGTCGGCTTCACCTACCACGGTGCCGACGAGCCGTCCCTGCGCGAAGTCGACCTGGTCATCCCCCGCGGCCGGACCGTCGCCCTGGTGGGCAGGAACGGATCCGGCAAGTCCACCGTTTCGAAGCTCCTGTGCGGCCTGCACCTGCCGGCCGAGGGACGGGTCATGTGGGGGGACGTCAGCGCCGCTGACGCGTGCCGAGCGCGGATCTTCAGCCGGGTCGCCTTGGTTGCCCAGGACTTCCAGCGATGGCCGTTCACCGCCCGGGTCAACATCGGCATCGGCCGCAGCAGCGTCGCCATGGACGACGCGACCATCACGGCAGCGGCCGCCTACGCGGGCGCCGACGAGGTCATCGACGGGCTCCCTCGCGGGCTGAGCACCCTCCTGGCCCGCGGCTACCGGGGCGGACAGGAGCTCTCCGGCGGACAGTGGCAGCGGATCGGCCTGGCCCGCGGGAAGGCCCGCGAGGGGCAGGTGCTCATCGTCGACGAGCCGACCAGCGCCCTCGACCCGGCCGCCGAGCAGCGCGTCTTCGACCAGATCCATCGGCTCGCCGGCACCGGCCAGACCACCGTCCTGATCACCCACCGCCTCCACAGCGTGCGCCACGCCGACCTGATCTACGTACTCGACGAAGGCCGGGTCATCGAGCACGGCACGTTCGCCCAGCTCATGGACCCCACCACGGGCCGCGGAGCGTTCCGGGAAGCGTACGAGCTGCAGGCCCGCCAGTTCACGGCCCCGTCGGTACCGGCACAGGCCGCCCCGGCGAAAGGCCCGTCGGTCGAGGACGCCGACCTCGTCGGCGAAGGGGAGGTGCTGCCATGACGCCCGTATCCCCGGAGTCACGGATCTCCTTGGTCACGCTCCTCCTCGCCACGGACTTCGCCGTTCTGCCCACGTCTGTCGTGGCGGGCCCGGCCGGCACCGACACGCAGAACTACATCGCCAGGGCCGAGTCAGGCCGTCACTGGTTCGTGAAGACCTACACACCCGCGACCGACCTGGCGAAGGCCGAGGACGCCGCCGCTCTCAGCGAGCACGCGCGCCTGTGCGGGGTTCCGGTCGCCCCCGCCCTGTACACGGCGAACGAGAACCGTCTCATCGCCAGGCACCCGTGGCTGGCGATGTCCGTGACCCGTTTCATCCCCCACGCGATCACGGCGGACGGGCGGCTGACAGGTCGCCGGTGGGAGGCGGTCGGCGAGGCCGTCGGGCGTCTGCACCGCGGCTTCGGCCGGCACGGGTTCGGTACGCACGGGTCACCACAGCACGGGTCACCACGGCACGGGTTCGGCCGACACGGGTCACCACGGCACGGGTTCGGCCGGCAGGGGTTCGGTACGCACGGGCTCGGCCCTCCGCTGATCGGCCCGAGGGACAAGTCCGTCGACATGGCCCGGTGCAAGGCCCGGTTGGAAGGACTCCTGTCCTGGTACGAGGCGGCTCCACCGGTCACCACGTTCGAACGCTGGGCCGTTGCCACGGCCCAGGAGAAGCTCGCGCGGCTTCCGGAGGTGGAACGGCTCCTGGAGCAGGTCCCTCAGGCGATGGTGTCGCAGCTGGTGCACGGCGACCTGTCGGGCCCGAACGTGCTACTGAAAGGCGACTCGGTCGCCGCCCTCATCGACTTCGCCCCGCCCGTACGACGTTCCCCGGTGTGGGAACTGGGCCGCCTGGCCCTCGACCCCCGCACGGTACTGACCCAGCCGGACTGGCCCGACGGTCTGAGCCGCCTGGCCGCCGCCTACCACCACCGGCACCCCGTCGTGGGAGTGGAGGAACTGGTGAGCGTGGTGCGGTTGACCGCCGCCGCTCTCGCGCTGTCCGTGTACCCGCTCAACACCGTCGCCGCCGGTCTCGGGCCCGTCACTCCGTCCCTGGCGGCGTACGCGCGAGTCCGCCACCAGGCCTCCGTGGTGCTGCGCGAGCGGCTCGACGAGGCCGAGGAGGTTCTGCGTGAACGCCTCGGCTAGATCCCCTGGTCCCCCGCCCGCGCCTCTCCATGGCCCTCCGACGACCGTCCCATCGCGCATCGAGCTTCGTGAGGTTCTGACATGCCGCCTTCCCTTGCCCCCATCCGTGACCTGCTCACCGCCTACCTCGACCGGAACCCCGGCGAACGGAGCGGGCTGGCCGCGTTGCTCGCCGCCCTGGACACCGCCACGGACGCCACCAGTGCCACCGGCGATCCGACTCCGACCAGCGCCACGGGCGACCCGACCAGCCGTACCACGCTCCCCGGACACATCACCTGTAGCGCCGCCGTGATCGATCCCGACGCGCGTGTCCTGCACGTCCTGCACCGAGGTACCGGGTTGCTGCTCGCGCCGGGCGGCCACGTCGACGCCACCGACGAAACACTGCTGGCCGCGTGCCTGCGGGAGCTCAAGGAGGAGGTGGGGATCCCGGCCGCCGCCCTCGCCCTCACCCCTGCTTTCCGGGAGGGGCCGATCGACATCGACGTCCACACCATCGACGCCGACCCCGCCAAAGGCGAGCCGGCGCACCGGCACTACGACTTCCGCTTCGTCTTCCAGCTCACCGCCGACGACGTACCAGGGCTCACGCTCCAGGCCGAGGAGGTAGACGGCGCGACCTGGCTCCCCTTCGACAAGGTCTCCTCCTCCACCCTGCGGGCCAAGCTGGTCGCCTCCGGGCTGGACGGCACCATCCGGCCGGTGAACGCCAGCGCGCTCATCCACGACGGCAGCGGTCGGTACCTGCTGCACCTCCGGGATGCGAACAAGCCCGACATCTGGGAGCCGGGGGCGTGGTCCCTGCTCGGAGGCGGCAGCGAACCACAGGACCGCGGCCTGCTGGACACGATGCGCCGCGAGCTGATGGAGGAGGCCGGGCTGGCCATCGAGGACCTCCGGCCGTACGCGGTCGAGCTCGCCACGGGTACCGCCGGCACACGCGTGCCCATCCAGCTGTTCACCGGCCGCTGGAGCGGCGACCCGTCGACGCTACCCCTGACCGAAGGTGTGATGCTCGCCTGGGTCCACCCCGAGAAGTTCCCCTTCATGACCATGCCGCCGTCTACGAGGACCCTGCTTGAGCGACACGCGGCCGAACGCCCCGCACCTGTCCCCGAACCCGCACGCACACTCGCCCCCGCCCGCAGCACCTGGCCGGGTGCGGTCGCGTCGGCAACGGCCCCTCCCGGGACCGTGCCACACATCCTCGGCGTCCACCTCTATCTGGAGCGCGACGGCCAGGTCCTCCTGGGCCACCGCCATCCCGATTCCGCCTTCGCGGGCGGGCTCCTGCACACCCTGGCGGGCCACTGCGAGGCCGAATCGGCGACAGCGTGCCTGGTGCGAGAGGCACACGAGGAAGCCGGACTGGTGATCGACCCGGCCGACCTCGCACTCGTCCACACAGTCCACCTGGTGGGACCCGGAAGGGCACCGAGGATCCAGCTCTTCTTCCGCGCCGGCCACTGGGAGGGCGTGCCGGAGATCCGCGAGCCGGACAAATGCGTCGGCTGGGGCTGGTGGAACGCCAAGGACCTGCCCGAGCCGATCGTCCCCTACACGCGAGCCGCGATCGAAGGCATCCAGGCGGGCCGCCCCTACACCGAGCTGGGGTGGGCACGTTGACCGACTTCGCCACCGTCGGCCCCGCATACACCGCCCACTCCCGCACGGCGCGGGGCCGCCTCCGCCACGATCTCGTCGCCCGCCGCCTCCTCGCCGAACTTCCCCCCGATCCCGTACGGATCCTGGACGCCGGCTGCGGCGACGGCGAGATGACCCTCAGACTCGCCGCAGCCGGACACCACGTCACCGCAGCCGATCCGTCCGCCGACATGCTCGCGAGGACGGCCCGCCGCCTGATCGCCCGCCCCGAACTCGATCAGCGAGTACGGCTCCTCAAGGCCGGGATCGACGAACTACCCGCCGATGGCTCGCACTTCGACGTGGTCTGCTGCCACGGCGTACTGATGTACCTGGCCGACACGCCGGGCCCGTACGCGCGGCTGGCCGCGCTCGTCGGATCGGGTGGCCTGCTCAGCGTTCTCACGAAGAACAGGTCCGCCATCGGCTTCCGCGAAGCCCTCCGCGGCGACTACCCGGCGGCGCACCACCTCATCGAGCTCGGCGCGGACACCAGCATCGGCAACCTCGGCCTGGCCACGCGAGGAGACACGGCCGACGAACTCGACCGGCTCGCGGCCGAGCACGGCCTCACACCACTGAGCTGGCAGGGCATCCGCGTCTTCACCGACCACCACGACGACTGGAACCCTGCCCCCGACACGTACGCACAGGCGCTGGAGACCGAATGGGCCGCGTCGACCCGTGACCCGTACCGACAACTCGGACGCCTCGTGCACACGCTGGCTCGCCGCGGACCGGCAGGGGCGACGCCGTGACGACGACCACGACCACGACCACAGCCAGGACCAGAACCACGGCCACAGCCACAGCCACAGCCACAGCCACAGCCACAGCCACAGCCACGATCGCGACCGCGACCGCGACCACCGCGGGCCTGTCGCGGTTGCCCACACGACACGCCGCACAGCCACGCAGCCGACAGGAGCTCCTCATGTCCCAGCAGCAGAACCCGCTGCCTACCCCCGTCACCGGACCCGCGCTTCCGGCCGGCTGGCCCGCGACGTTCATCCGCCACCGCTCCGGCGACGGATGCCCCATGTGTACGAACGACTACACCGCCGACGACATCGGGTGGGGTGTACTGCTCCGTCACGGTGAGGTGGCGAACGCCTATCTCTGGCGCAGTGGGCGGGTGCGCGGCTACTGCGTACTCATCCACCGAGGGAGCCCGCACGTAGCCGAGCCCACCGAGCTGCCTGACGCCGAGGCCGCCGCGTACTGGCGCGACACCCTCGCGCTCGGAAAGGCCCTGACCACCTTCTACGAACCGGTGAAGATGAACTACTCCACCCTCGGCAACGTCGTCCCTCACCTGCACAGCCACGTCTGCCCCCGGTACGCGGGTGAATCCGATCCCGCTCCGGGCGGACCGCTGCCGTGGGGGTTCCTCGACGGCGAACGTCAGGACGAGACCCAGCTGCTGGCCGACGCCTCCTCGCTGCGCCTCCTGCTGGGGAAGGCATGACCGCCTGCGCGCGGGCCTTCCTTCGAACGCCCGCGTGGGAGGCCCTGGCCGTGACCGACCGGCTCACCGAGCACCGCTCCCCCACCCGCCGCGCATGGACGCCCGGCCGGTTCGTCGAGAACGCGGCGTTCACCGTGCTGCCGCCCCGACGTCCGGGAGGCAGCGAGTGAGCGGCGGGCGGCACACCGTACCGGTGGACGTGCACCTGATCGCCGTCCGGGAGGGACATCAAGGCCCGGAAGTGCTGCTGTCCCGGCGGGCCGGTGACGTGTACGCGACCGGTCTCTGGCATGCGCCGTCAGGCCATGTGGAGCGGGAGACCGTCGTCGCCGCCGTCGTACGCGAGACGTGGGAGGAGACCGGTCTCGACGTGGACCCGGCCGACTTACGTGCCGCCGTCACGGTGCACCACCGTCCTCCCAGTGGACAGGAACGTGTCGGCTTTTTCTTCGAGGTGCGCCGCTGGCAAGGGACCCCACGGGTCGTCGAGCCGGACAAGTGCGACGCGATGGGGTGGTTCCCGCTCGATGCCCTGCCGGATCCGATGGTCGCCTACTGCCGCGCCGGACTCGACGCCTACCGGGCGGCCACGCCTTTCGCCGTGCACTTCCAGCGTCCCGACGACGGGATCGCCTACGACCCTGACCCTGACCTCAACCGCCTCCACCTCGTCCCGGCCGCCGGGCCTGCGCAGCTCAGGGCGGAGCCGAAGCTCAGGGCGGTCCGGGAACGGGACCCTGCCCCGGACCAGGCCCAGCGGCAGGGCCAGCGGCAGGGCCAGGGGCAGAGGCAAGGGCAAGGGCAAGAGCAAGGCTTGGAGTCGACGCCGTACGCGGAGCCGGCTTCCTCCCCGCAGCGGGAACCCGCTCCCCCGCCCGCGGTGCGCGCTTTCGCCGAGCGCGCCGTCGGCCGTATCGCCACGTGGACGGATGTCTCCTGGGCCCGGGAGAACAGCCGTGTATGGCGGGCCGCAGGCACCGGCGGTGGCCTGTGGTTCGTCAAGGTCCACCAGAATGCCTGGTTCCACCGCAGGGAAACGGACGCCCTACGCGGGTGGGTTCCGGAACTGGGCGGCGCCGGGCCCCGGCTCGTGGCCGCCGACCCCGAACTCCTGGCTGTCGTGGTGACACCCGTCGAGGGCCGGTCCCTCCACGGTGTCGTCCTCTCCGCCGCCGAGGAGGCCGAGGTCTTGCGGTCGATCGGCGTACTCGCGGCCCGCATCCACGCGAGTCCGCTCCCGCCCGACCCCCGACCTTCTGATGCGCCACCGACCACCGACCCGTACGACCGAATGGAACGCCACCTGGCTGCAGCCCGTCCATTGCTCGAACCGGGAGACGAGGAGCGCGTCCGCTCGGCCGTCGCAGCGGCTCGGGAACCGGCACCACTCGAACAGGTGGTGACCCATGGCGACTTCCAGTACCGCAACCTCCTCGTCGCTGCCGACGGCACCGTGCGCTTCATCGACGTCGAGCGCAGCGAACCCCACACCCGAGTACGGGACCTCGCACGCCTCATCGACCGCTTCGACGGTCGGCCCGACCTCGCTGAGGCGTTCTTCGCCGGCTACGGCCGCCCGCTCACCGCTGCCGAGGAGACCCACCTGGCTGCGAGCACGGCGCTGGACGCGGTCTCGGGCATTTCCTTCGGAACCCGCGCCGGCGACCCGGAGCTCGTCGAGCGCGGCCGCCGCACACTCGCCCGCCTCCGCGCAGGCACCTGCTGGCCTTTCTCCAGCCTCCCTCAGATCAAGGACCGGGGGCGGCAATGACCGCATACCTATCCCTCCCGCCCGAGTCGATTTCCGCAGGCCAAACCCAGGGGTCCCGATGACCGATTTCCTCCCGCCCGCCGAGTACGCGGCGATGCTGCCGAAGGCGACGGTGTTCGGCGCACTCTTCTTCACCGACATGAACGACTCGCCCGTACAACTCCACGCGGTCTACAGCGCCGAGCATCCCTGGCAGCTGCCCGGCGGCACGGCCGAGGCCGGCGAGCGTCCCTGGGAGACGGCGGTCCGAGAAACCCGAGAGGAAACAGGGCTGCTGGTGTCCGGACCACCTCGCCTCCTGGCGGCCGTCTTCGGCCTCCCCGGCACGTCGTGGCCGCTCGCGACCGCAGGCTTCGTCTTCGACGGGGGACGGCTGACCGACCGACAGATCGCGAACTTCACGCTCACCCCCGACGAACACGACGAGCTACGCGTCCTCCCGCTCCACGAGTGGCAGGCCCTCATGCCCGCACGGGACTTCGCCCGGCTCACCGCCGCGGCCGAGGCTCGCAGAACCGGGGTGGCGGCCTACGTCGGCGACTGGGACTGGCCCACCGAGACGAGTACGCCCCCGGGCACGGCCGCAAGCCCGAGCACCGACGAGACGACACACTGAGCGCGGCAGCATCAGCGGAGGACCGGCGCGCGCACTACAGGTCGGGCCGCACCATCAGAACGGGCGCCGCTGGACTGGCTTGCCCAACCCCATGGCCAAGCGCACCTCCTGTGAGGGACCGCGCCGCGCGACGAGTCCACCCCACCACGCGCGAGATGATGGGCACGAACGACAAACGACGAGGTCAGGAGCATCCATGGCGAAGCGGGTTCACCAACCCCGTGAGGACGCGGAGTTCGATTTCATCCTGAGGATGAGCGGATCCCCGGTTCTCGCGTACTTCACCGGCACATGGCCCAAGGCCATCGAGCCCAGCCGGACGATGGACCTCGTCGTGGGTGGCATCGCGGACGAGTACGCGGACCGGCTGACGGCCGTCCGCGTCGACATCACGCGCTGTCCCGGCACGACCCAGCGATACGGGATCACCGGAGCGCCGTCCTACGTACTGCTGAAGGAAGGCGAGCCGGTGGCCAGTGGCACGGGGCCCACGAGCACGTCCCACATCCGGGAGCTCCTCGAATCCCACCTCTGAGCCCCGAACCGGGGAACGCCGGGGCAGGGCGTGGGATAGTTGATCATGCCTGTGACCAATCCGTGGCTGGCCGGCCCGTCACCCAAGCAGCGGCTCGATCGCGAGCGGCTGGAAGAGCGAATACTCAACCTGCTGTCGTCGCAGAACATGTGCGTGATCGCGACAGCGGGACCGGAAGGGCCGCTCGCGACTCCGGTGCGCTACTTCCACCTCGACTTCGCAGTGATGTTCTCCACGGCTGCTGGTTCGCCGAAGATGAGGAACCTCGCCGCGGATCCCCGGGTGTCGGTAGGGGTCTTCGCTCCGCTGGTCGGACAGGCCAGCAGTCGGGGTGCCCAGCTCTTCGGAAAGGCGCGCGTGCTGTCCGAGGGCGACTCGGACTTCGATCACTACTGGCCGGCGTTCCGCTGGCAGTCCGATCACGTCGAGCGGTCGCGTGCGCTCGACGAACCGCCATCGGGGCCGCTCGTCGTGATCGAGGCCGCCCGGATCGTCTACACCGAGCACTGGCTGCGCCGCGAGGGTTTCGCACCGCGTCAGGTCTGGACCCGCTCGGACACGTAACTGGGAAACAAATCGATGGGGCGATCGACGAGTATCTGCCACGATCGGCGGATGGGAGCTTTGAACGCGGTGGCGAACAGGGTCGCCGACGGGGCGACCGTGACGTTCCGGCCCAGTGGCTCGTCGATGGTCCCCCTGATACGTAGCCGACAGCAGGTGGTCGTTGCTCCGGTCGACCCGACGAAGGTGGCGGTCGGGGACATCGTTCTCGCCCGCGTCGCCGGGACGGTCTACTTGCACTTGGTGTCATCGGTGGACCCGGTCAGGAAACGGGTTCAGATCAGCAACAACCGCGGCCGAGTCAACGGCTGGACCGGCCACGAGCGTGTCTTCGGCATTTGCGTGACAGTCGACGGCATCCCCCGGAAGGGAGCTGCCGAGAAGTCGCTCGCGGCCGACTCCGACGACTCCCCCTGATCAAATCCGAAGCGTCGGCTCATGCCGACCCGCGTTCCCGGGTCGGGCGGAGATGCGCTGGGAGCGACCTGATCCGTCACAACGGACGCGTCACCGATACCCGGGTCCGTCACACCCTCGACATCCCACCCTCGATGTCCCACCGACTACGGCGAGCGCAGCCTCACTGGCGACGGACGGTGAAGTAGTCGTACGCGGTGGATTCCGGACCGCCGACGGTGACCGTGAGGAGGGTGCGGTTACGGGAGCGGGCGGTGGCCATGCTCATCGGGGAGTCCGGCATGACCCAGCAGCGCCTGTAGATCTCGCTGGCGGGTGGACACGGGGTAGGGGACTCGGACGTGACGAGCACCGAGAGGGGGTCGTCGGGCCTTTCCCAGTCGATCTCGATTCCGGGGCCGTCGAGCACGGGCGAAGGCAGCTTGCTTCCGTCGGAGGTGCGGCCCCCGTGGCGTAGGTAGTCGAGCGCGTAGGTGATGGTGCCGGCCGCGTGCGGCATGTCGCGCCCCTTGCCGTCCTGCGGCCCCCAGACCGCGATGTCGGCCTCGCGAATGCGCGGCAGCGCCTCGGCCACGCTTCCCCGTACGCCGAAATAGGCGACAGCGCGCATGCTGCACGTCAGCACGTACGGAGGCCGACCGCTGTCGAAGACCGACCCTTCGCCGAACCTGATGCACGAGTCCGTGACATGCGCCCGTACGAGCTCCAGGCCCTCCACTGCCCCCATCCGCCCGATGACCTCCCGGATCTTCTGTTCCTCCGCCGCTCTGAGCTGCTCCGTCGCGGGCAGCGTCGTCCGCGACCGCAGCTCCTGATCCGACGGCGCGGCGGCGCAGGCCGTCGCCACCCCGAAGAGCACCGCCGCCCACAGAGCAAGCCCCGCTCGCCGACCACGCCGTGGCGGCCGCCTCGTGCTGGTGTCGGTGGGCCAGGGGGTGCTCGACCTCGGGTGGCCGTCGCGTCGCGGCTCACATACGTCCGCTACGTCCGCGGCCGCGGCCGCGGATGACTCCGTTCCACGGACCATCGTGCGATACGCCGCCCCGCGCACATTCCCGCATAACTCGCGGAGGGCGGAAGTGAATACGCGGGGCGGAACGCCCATCGCGTCCAGCAGTGGCTGACTGCGTCCCATCGCTCCCCCGTGCACGTGCCGACGTCCTTCAGGACTCAACCCGAGTGGGGCCACCCCCCACAAGAAGGAATCGAGCCGTGCCGGGCAGCGGAAGATGGAACGCCGGATACGAGAGGCAGGACGCGGGACGCCGGACGCGGGGCACAGGGCGCACGCCGCGGGACGGAGGTCACTGGTCGCAGAGCTGATTGATTCACGGTCGAATCAGGGCTGCGAGACAACGCACCAGGGCCGAAAACTCGGGGTGTCGGGCCGGAAGGGCGGTCGGACGGGCGCCCGGCCGGCGTCCACCCCATCAGGAAAGGAACGGCACGCTCATGGCGAATCGGAGTTACGCGTACCCCGTGAGGTCTTTCGTCCGGCTGGCGGTCACAGCGCTCGCCGCACTGGCGATCGCGGCGTTCGGCATCACGCCGGCGTCCGCGGTCGCCGAGACAACGACGGCGACGGCGACGGCGACGGCTCAGAGTGGCGGCTACGCCAGCGGGGGCTACGCCAAGCGGACGCACGAGGGCCAGCGGAAGGCCTACGGCATCGCCGCTCCGGCCGGCGTGGCCGCGACCACGCCCGCGGCCCGTGGCTACCGGACGTACGACCTCGGCGTGTACCCGGGCTACGTCTGCGACTACCTCAGCGCGTACTACCGCGCCTACTACGCGGCGCGGGGGTACCGGGTCTACTCCCAGTGCATCTACCTGGGCGGCATCCCTCCCTTTCACCGGTCCCTGCTGCGCGTGACCCTCGCCGTCTGACACGTCCGTCCGTTTCATACGTACGTCCGGCACCCGGCACCGCGCACGAACCGCTGCCGGCGTCTCGCCCCTTCGTCCAGCAGGCCACTCGCCGGACGAAGGGGCCCTCCTCAGTGCCAGGTAGAGTCAGGGCGACACAAGAGAAGAGCTCGCATGGACTCCCGCATCCCGCGGCTGCGACGCAAGCTGGCACGCGTCCCGTACACGCCCGACCGAAGCCACTCCTTCGGTGAGGAACGGCACCGTTTCCGCCTCGGCCCCCGCCTACCCGAAGCTCGGGTGAACGCCTTCGAAGCCGAGCACGACGTAGAACTCCCCCGGGCTTATCGGGACTTCCTCACGCACTTGGGCGGCAGCGGTGCGTCCCCGTACTACGGGCTGCTCCCACTGGAACACTGCGCCCTGTTCACCATGAATCCCGCAGTTCCCGGCGCAAGAACGAGATCCTTCAGTCGAGCCCATCGACACACGCGGACCGGCGATCTCTTCCTGCACGTCATCGAACCCGGCTGCACCGATCTCGTCCTCGTGGGCGTGACCGGCCCCCTCACCGAGCGCGTGATCATCGGCAACGTCGACGGCTTCTGGGGCCCGAACGTCTCCTCGGCACCCGACTTCCTCTCCTGGTACGAACGCTGGCTCGACCACATGGCCGCCGGACGGGACAACCGAACCCTGCACCTCACCTCACCGCGCTTCCACGCTCATCCGCAGCATTACCGCCTCGCTCCGAAGCTCTGAGAACTCCTCACGGAAGATGCCTTGAGTGAGCCTCTTTCATCCTGTGCTGGAGGGTGAAAGAGGCTCAGTGAAGGAATCAGGCGAACCTCCTACCTATGGCTTCACATCGAGACGCACGAGCGCGCCAATCTCAACGAGTTGGTCCGGCAGTGCCAAGTCGGAAATGCCCATGACCGTGCTGGCGGGCCGGTGCTCCCCGAAGTACTCGGCGTGGAGGCGTGCTGTCGTGTCGAAGTTCTCCCGCAGGTTCCTCACCAGCACCGTGGTCTCCACTATCTGGCCACGCTCGGCCCCGAACTGCCTCAGCACCAGGTCCAGATTTTCCAGCGTGGTTCGGACCTGCAGTTCGAAGTCGCCTGCACCCAGGAAGTTGCCGTGACGGTCATGGGACAGCTGCCCTGACACGTAGACCGTGTCACCGACCTGGGTGGCCTGGCTATACCCGTACAACGACTCCCACGGCATACCAAAACCGAATGCCTTCATCTGAGAACTCATGAATCACTCCTTTGAATCAGTGCGCGGGACCGTCGGTTACAGACAGGCCCCTGCACGCAGAAGTTACAGGTTCGTACAAACGATGCTTGTCTGGCAGCGAAGTCGAAGTGTTCTCTGCGTGCACAAAATTGGCTGCAGTGAGTCTCTTTCATCCTGCATAGCTGCAGATCAGGAGGGTGTGGACGGCTTGGACGATGGTGCCGATGCGGCGAGTGGAGCATCTGGCTCGCCGTAGTAGCCGCCAGGACTTCAACTGGGCGAAGGCGCGTTCGCCCGGAGCTCTCAGTCGGGCATGGTCCCGGTTGAACTGCTGGTAATGCTCGGGTTGTTCGCGGTGACGGTAGTACGGGGTGCGGCCGGGTGTCGCGCGGGAGAACCAGAGCGGTGTGCCGTCGGGCCGGGCGATGACCTGCACGTTCATGCCGCGCTTGCGTTTCTTGCGGTGCTTTTGGGAGTAGTACGGCTCGTCGGCGGCGATACGGTCGATGGGGATCAGGGTGCCGTCGACGATGACGTGGTCGCCTTCACCGAGGCCGGTGAAGGCTTCGTGGAGGCCGGGCGCCCAGCCGGCCAGGATGTCCAAGGTCTCGTCGACGTACCGCCAGGCGGTGGCCTGGGATATCCCGAAACCCGCTCCGAGCTGCGAGAACGTCTCGTTCTTCCGCAGGTGCACCAGCGTGAGCAGTGCCTGGTCGAAGCAGCCGAGCTTGCGCCAGCGGGTGTTGCGGGTCCGGCGGTGCTCGTACAGCAGCCAGGCGACATGCTCGACGAGCTCGTGCGGGACGTCGAGCGTGGCAGGATACGGAACCAACGGGGCCCCTTCGGTCGCCGGTGTGCTGAGTGGAATCACCACGCCGACGACGAGGGTCCCTGCCTCGTCACCACACCCGCTGACCAGCCCATTTCACCCTCCAGCACAGGATGAAAGAGGCTCAGTGAACCGGAATACGGTCAGAGCCGCGGTTCATGCACTGGGAGGAAGACCCGTCTGGGCGCGGGTCACCGCTCCTCACCACAGGGCCTCCTGACCAGGTAGCTCACGTATGCGCAGGTCGCCGATCCGGTACAGACGAAATCAGTTGACGGAGTCGGCAGAATGCCTGGCATGGGTACAGACATAAGCGGCTTCCTCGAGTATCGGGCGCCGCAAGACGATCAGGAGCCGATCTGGTACAGCGCACACGACCTCAGCTCCCTTAACGATGCCCGTAACTACGATGCGTTCGGTTGTCTCTTCGGGGTCCGTAACTACGCAAACTTCCGCCCCTTGGCCGCAGGCCGGGGTCTGCCCGCCGACGCCTCGGCCACCATGAGTGCGCGATTTAAACAGCTGACCGAGTGGTACGGCGAAGACGGCTTTCACGGCATCACGTGGATCACCTGGGCCGAGGTGAAGGCGGCCGACTGGGACGAGCGGGCGGAGAAGCCCGACAGCCGGCTTCACGAGTACCGCCGGACGCCGAGCGGGCTCAGGATGACGGGCAAGTCGTCCTGGAGTCCGGAGTTTGCCGAGGCTGTCGGTCTTGAGCGAGGTGAAGACCGGGAGTGGCCCGAAGGAAGTGAGTGGCTCGTCGGGGACACGCTCTACAGATCAGTCACCATCCGCCGCAGAGATGCCGTCACCGAAACCGGCGAGTGGCAACCCGTCTGGAAAGCAATGAAGGAACTCGCAGCACAGCACGGGGACGACAACGTGCGCCTCGTCGTGTGGTTCGACAGTTGAGCAAGACTCGACACCTACGCGCATCGATGGCCAGCTGATTCGAATCACCTTGCGGACCGGACGACGATGGCGGAATCGAGCGCAAATCCGAGCGGCTGCGGATCGGCTCGGGATCGGAATCGGAATCGGGATCCGAATCGTGCTTCGGCTCAGGTGTCGTACTCACCGTCCCAGGGTGCGCTGAAGCCAAGGCCGTCGGGATAGAACTCCGCCCACACGCCGTCGACGTCATCGCTGCCGTACTCGTCACCGCCGGCGTCACCGCCCATGCCCACGCCCACGTCGGCGTCGGCGTCGGCGTCGGCGTCGGCGCAGTCGTCGATCGACTCTTCATGCTTCTCCAGCACCAGGCCGAACAGAACTCCCTCTGCTCTGACGGCGAAAGGCGCGATCGCGATGTCCTGGTACCGCCGGTCCGGGAGGGCGTCCAGCCACTCGGCAAGCAGCCGGCGCGCGGTCGTGATCGAGGTGTTCTCGCCGTCTGCAGTGGTGCCGGTGAACTCGATGCGCGAGGTGAGGTGGCGGCCGTTGTCGTCGAAGTGATGGAGTACGGCGCACCAGCGCTTGTGGGACTGCCAGTCGTCGCCACTCCAGCCCTCGGCGAAGGCCGCGGTGACCGAGGCGAAGAACTGGCCGCCCTGCCATCGTCCGATGGTGCTCGTGCGGTAATCGGGCTCGTGTCTGATGGGGATGACCTTGGGGACGCTCACGGGGGAACCGTAAACGCGACCTGTGACAACGAGGATCACGCCGAGCAGACGACCAGCGGACTGCCCGAACCTGGCGTGGGGCGGCGGGGGCGGCAGGAACCCGAGAAATGTGCCCCTGTCTCCCCCGGTTTCCCGTCTCCCCCGGTTGTGTGGAGAGGCGCAGAAGTATCTTGCGCCGGGCAGGTGCCTGCAGTGGGGTGTCCCCCATGAAGAAGCGAAGTGTTGCGGCAGTGACTGCGGCTCTGGCTGTGGCACCCCTTCTGGTGGCGGGTGTGCAGGGGCAGCGGGCGGTGGCGGCTGAGGTCGGTGGCGTTGGTTCCTCGTACGGTGTCGAGGCGGGGCTCCTGGGTGGAGTGGACCTGGATACGGTGACGATCCCGGAGTTGCAGGCGCGGATGGGGCGCGGGGATCTGACGTCGTCGAGGCTCACGATGACGTACCTCCAGCGGATCAAGGCTGTGGATCCGAGGATCAACGCGGTGCTGCGCACGAACCCGACCGCGATGAGTCAGGCGGTGGCGAGTGATGTGAGGCATCGGCTCGGGAAGGTTCGCGGCCCGCTCGACGGCATTCCGGTCCTGTTGAAGGACAATGTGAACACGCGGGACATGCCGACGACGGCCGGGTCGCTGGCGCTGGCGGGGAGTCCACCGGACACGGATGCGGTGCTGGTCGGGAGGCTGCGTGCGGCAGGGGCGGTGATCCTCGGCAAGGCCAACATGTCGGAGTGGGCCAACTTCCGCGCGGCGAAGCCGACGTCGGGTTGGTCGGCGGTGGGTGGGCAGACGCGTAACCCGTACGTGTTGGACCGCAATCCGTGCGGATCGTCCTCCGGGTCGGCTGCGGCGCTCGCGGCGTCGTTGGCGCAGGTCGCGATCGGCACCGAGACGGACGGTTCCATCGTGTGTCCGGCCGGGATGAACGGGGTCGTCGGCCACAAGCCCAGCCTCGGACTGGTCAGCCAGTCCGGTGTCGTCCCGATCTCCGCCGAGCAGGACACGGCCGGCCCCATGGCACGCAATGTCGTCGACACCGCGATCACCCTCTCGGTGATCAGCGGTCAGGACGCCGACAGCACCCTCGGCACCGTCGGCCTCACGGAGGCGGTCACGCGCCCCTCCACTCTGCGCGGCAAGCGGATCGGCCTGTGGCGGCTGCCGTCGCTCGGCACCGACGTGGACGCCCTGATGACGCGTACCGCCGCACGCCTTCGTGCCGCAGGTGCCCAGGTCGTCGAGGTGACGCCGCCGTACCAGGCCAGGCTCGCCGAACTCGAGTTCCCGGCCCTCCTGAGCGAGTTCCATCGGGACATCGACGCCTACCTCGCCTCCCGTAACGGGCCTCGCGACCTCGCCGGACTCATCGAGTTCAACCGCACGCACCCGGCCGAGCAGACCTGCTTCGCCGGCCAGGAACTGTTCGAACTCGCCTTGGCCGCACCGTCGACCTCGGACCCGGGCTACCGGGCCATGCGCGCCGAACTGGGCGACCTCTCCAAGCGCTCGATCGACGAGACCATGGCCGCCCACCGCCTGGACGCCATCGCCTCCCCCGCCAACCCTCCCGCCTGGACCACCGACTGCGCCCGCGGCGACAACGACGTGATCCCCTCCTCCACCCCGGCCGCCGTCGCCGGCTACCCCTCCCTCTCCGTCCCCGCCGGCTTCGTCGGCGAACTCCCGGTCGGCCTCCTCCTCATGGCCTGCAACCACCGGGACGCCGAACTGCTCTCGCTGGGCGCGGCAGTGGAGCAGCGCCTGGACGCCTGGCGTGCCCCGAAGTACCTGCCGTCGTCGACTCCCACCACGACTGACTGACCGGACGGCGTGCGAACGGGACCGGGCCGCGTTCCTGGTCCGGTCCCGTTCGCTGCGCGACCTGAACGTTCGCTGCTCTCTACGCGCTCGCTCGGCGTCGCATCGCCTGCGCTGGTTACGCCCGCAGGCGGTTGACGGGCCGGCCAGCCGGCTGGCACGGGGCGCTCACTTCCGGCGATGTCAGAGGCGTCTGACACGATCACCGTCATGACCGACCTCGATGGCCTCCTGCGACGTGTCGCCCTGCAGGCTGCGTCCGACGCCGAAGACCTTCCTGCCTGTGTCAGCGAAGAGCAGGTTGCCCAGGCCGAGGCGCAGCTGGGCTTCACCCTTCACCCCCTCCTCGTACGCCTGTACCGCGAGATCGCCGATGGCGGGTTCGGTCCGGACTACCGACTGCTGCCGCTGCTCGGGCCGGGTGCCGGCGTCGTCAGCGAATTCCTGGAGCGTCGCGAGGCGTCCTCCGGGGTGCCGTACCCGGAGTGGCCGGACGGTGTCGTGCCCATCCTGACCTGGGGCTGCGCGATGTACGCGGGTGTCGACTGCTTCAGCGAGGACGGCCAGGTCCTGCTCTTCGAGCCGAACGTGTACGGCGGCGACTCGTGGGAGGAGTGCTGGTTCCTCGACTCCACCGGCCTTGCGGCATGGCTGGAGACATGGCTCGCGGGAAACGGCTGGTTCGACGAGGAAGCCGCCGACCGAGACGACGTGGTCGAACCACGGCTCTGGGACCAGGCCGGAAGCCGCTTGTCCCCCGTCGCCTCGTAGAACTCCGCACGACATCCACGAGGTGCCTTCCGCGCTCCCGGATGCGCGCTGATCTGCCGGCGGGGCCTGAACTCCCGGTGGGAGTGCGAAGACAGGCACGGCATACGTCGACGGTCCGGTGGCCGATCTCAGGTCGGCTTGCGCCACACGGAGATGTGCTTCGTGGAGTCCTGGGTGAACGGCGTCCCGTCCCAGTCCGCCACGCGACGTTCCAACTTGAGGCCGGCGATCCGTGCCATCAGGTCGAGCTCTGCGGGCCAGGCATAGCGGTGCCGGGAGTCGTCGCGGCGGTAACGGCCGTCGTCGCCGTCGCGGGTGAAGTGGTGCGAGACGAGAATCTGCTCGACGAGGTCGAAGGTGTCGAAGCCGAGATGCTGCTCGGAGACGTCGAACGGCACCGCGACCTGGCCTGGCGGCAGGAACCGCAGCGGCGGGACGCCCAGCTCGATGACGAATCGGCCGCCGGGCTCCAGATGACGTGCGGCGTTGCGGAAGCACTCGACCTGCTCGTCCTGTGTGAGCAGGTTCGTGATGGTGTTGTAGACGAGGTAGACCAAGGTGAACTCCCCGGGAACGACGGTCGTGGCCATGTCCCCGATCACCACCGGAAGCGTGTCCTCGTCGATCTTGCGCCGCAGCACCGCCGCCATGTGCTCGGACAGTTCGATGCCCACTACCGGCACTCCGCGTTCCCGCAGCGGGACGCCCACTCGCCCGGTCCCGATGGCGAACTCCAATGCCCGGCCGTCCCCGGCAAGCTCCGCGAGGAAGGCCAGTGTGGGTCGCAGAGCGACGGCCGAGGACGTCTCGGCCTCCTCGGCGTCGTAACGGTCGGCGGTCTCACGGGTCCACAGCTCACTGCTCGTCACGGGCGGCCACTTTGCCGGGCGCCGAGGGGCCCTGTCGACGCATTTATGCTTCCGCGGCTCCGACCACGCCGTTCGGGTGCCGGTTCAGACCGTTCAGACCAACGTCCTGTTCGAATTCCGAGCCGCCGCTCGCTGCCGCTCCCGGCATGATCGGGGACATCGCCGAGCTGGGATGATCCTGTCGCCAAGGACGACACGCCAGCGAGGGGCGCTATGACCGACTACCTGACCGCGACCATGGCGATGCTCGGCCCGGCCCAGCATCGCTACACGGACCCCGCTGCCTGGGATCGCCTTCACGCACAGCTCGGCGTCCGGCTGCCGACCGACTATCAGACGCTTGTCGACGCGTACGCTCCCATCCGGCTCAACAGCCACCTGTCCTTGCACCACCCCGCCACCGACCGCTGGAATCTGGGCTACTGGATCCGAGAGACGGCCCACGCCTGGTCCGAAGTGCCCTGGGACGAGCTCGACCCGGACGAGGACCCGCGCCTGCTGTTCGGACTTCCGGAGTTGAGCTTCGGCGCCCGCAACGGACCATGGCCTATGGCCAGCACTGACCGGGGCGAGACACTGTTCCTTGTGGCCGCGCACAGCACGACCCCTTGGCTCCTGGTCGAAGACGGCGGAGGCGGCTGGGCACGGTACGACATGAGCTTCGCCGAATGGCTCTATCGCTATCTCATCGGGGAAGACATGGCCGGGCCTCACACCGCCGCCTTCTACCCCGGTCCGGTACAGCTGCTCCGCCTCCCGATGACCGCCGACGAACGACCAGAGCCCTGGAGCGGGCCGGACCGCGGCATGTAGCCGCTCCCCATCGGATCCGTGTCGGAGAGCCGGGTGGTGAAGACCCTGCCCGACAGACCCTCATACGGTCTCCTGCCCCCTGTGCGGCAGAATCGCGATCGACTGGGCAAGTACGGGTGGGGGTGGGAACGTGGGGCTTTTTGGCTCGCGAGGCCGGCGTCAGCGCATACCGGACGATCCGGCGCTGGTGGCTGCGGCTGCGGAGAATCCCGGTGGCAGCGTTGCTGAGATAGACCCGGCGTATGTCGACGATCCGAATGGCTACGTACCGCCGGAGGCGATTCGTGGCGCGTGGTTGGTGGATGGCAGTGGGCAGCTGACGGGTGAGTACGAGAAGAATCCCCGTCATGGGGTGCCGCAGGACGACTTCGGGAAGCTCACCGATCCTGATCATTGGCTCGGCTGGATCGGCGGTGATCCTGCGGTGGCTGTACGGAAGGGCATCGAGGAGTCCTTGCGGGCGCAGGTGGCAGACGCTGTGGTCCAGTGGGTCAAGATCCTCGAAACGCCGCGGTTCCTGACGGGTGGGCGTCCGCATGCGGAAGGCGCGGAGGTCATCCTGGTCACCCGTGCGGCGCTTGCCGCGCCGTTTGCGTTGTCCGTGTGGACGGCGCAGCACGGGCCTTCCGTCCTCCTGGGGGTGTTCTCCTGGGCGGCGGTGAACCTCTCGACGCCCGGAGCGCGAAAGGATCGGCACTGGTTCGACTTGGGTGTCGGGCTGGACTGGGCCGAGGAACGGCTCCAAGAGCGGATCTACGAGATGGACGGCCACGAGAGCAGCGGTGGTGAGGACGGCTCCGCCGGGCGGTAGGGGCGAGGGCGGTGGGGGCCGGTAGCGCCAGGTCGTACCGGGTGCCCGGCGGACCTTCGTGCGGGCCGGCTGACATCCTGAGGTCATGAGATCTGAAGACCAGCCCGTGCGTCCCCTGCTGGTGGTCGACGGGGCCAATGTCGTGGGGTCGGTGCCGGATGGCTGGTGGCGGGACCGACGTGGGGCGGCCGAGCGCCTGCGTGACCGGCTTGCCGTGACGGGAGGCCCGACCGGGGGGCCGTTCCCGGGACCGTACGAAGTCGTGTTGGTCGTCGAGGGCGGGGCGCGAGGTGTCGCCTCCGTGCCTGGTGTCCGGGTGGAGGAGGCTCCTGGCAGTGGCGACGACACGATCGCCGAGTTGGCCCGGAGCGCGAGCGGCCGACCTTGCCTCGTCATCACGGCCGACCGGGAGCTTCGCCGGCGGGTGGAGGAGGCGGGTGCTCACTGCATGGGGCCCCGGAGTCTCCCGCAGACCCCCGCTTAGGGATCTCGCGGGGGTACGCCTTCCACGTACTTCCGGCTGCCCACCTTTGCGGCCGACTGTACCCCTCCCCTGTGGATCCGCCCGGTCGTAGGCTCACACGCAGGGATTCGCGGCCCTTCCCGGGCTCGGAGTTCCCGTCCCTGCGCTCAGGGCTCCCGGCGCCGGGTTCTGCGGGGCTGCTCCTCAGGGGGGCCGAATCTCTCGATCGCTTTGGATGGAGAAGCCGCATGCACACCCGCACCACAACCGGGCCGGGCCTTCCCGATGACGGAGTTCGGCTGCGCCCGGCGACGGCCCAGGATGCCGAGTTCCTGACCGAGATGCTGTTGGAGGCGTTCAACTGGGACGGGCCGCGATTCAGCAGGGACGAGGTCTTGGGGAGACCTCGGCTCGCGCACTACATCACCGGGTGGCCCCGGCCCGGAGACTTCGGTGTGGTGGCCGAGGACAGCGCGGGCAGGGCAGTGGGCGGTGTGTGGGCGAGGCGGTTTCCGGCGGATGATCCGGGTTACGGGTACGTGGACCCCCAGGTGCCGGAGCTGACCTTGGGGGTCCTGCCGGGGCATCGGGGACGTGGAGTGGGGAGCGCTCTGTTGGATGCGGTGGTGGACACGGCGTCGCGGCTGGGCGTCGAGCGGCTGAGTCTGAGTGTCGAGGACGGTAGCCGGGCTGTGCGGCTCTACCGCTCGCGAGGGTTCGTCAAGGTCGGGCGGGAGGGGCAGTCGGACACGTTGCTGCTGCGGGTGGGAGGAGAGGGAGCGCGTTCGGCGGCCGAGCTGCCTTACGACTCCTAGCAGAAGGAGGTTTCTGGATCTCCGGGAATGACGGCATGTCAGTTGGGTTGTGGAAGGAACGATCGCGCTGCTGCACTGGTTCCGCCGTCTGCGTATCCGCTGGGAGATCCGCGACGACATCCACCACGCGTTCGTCACCGTCGGGCCCGCGCAGCCTCACATCCGGGATCTCAGCACGTCGACCTCACAGCCCGGCGCGAACGGGTCGAAGCCGTGCTCGATCAGCCAGCGAACTGCCAGCAGGCTTCGCAACGACCACCACGCGTGGATCACGTCGAGGTCGATGTCGGTGCCGTAGCCGGCGAGGACGTCGTCGAGGTGCTCCTCGTGTCCGAGTGTGAAGGTGGCGAGGTCGTACAGGGCATCGCCCTGGCCCGCCTCGGACCAGTCGATGATGCCGGTGACCTCGTCACCGTCGATGAAGACGTGCGCGATCTGCAGGTCGCCGTGTGTGAACGCCGGTGTCCACGGCCGGAGTGCGGCCTCGGCGACCCGACGGTTGCGGGTGACCAGGTCGGCGGGCAGAAGGCCGTTCGTCACGAGCAACTCGCACTCGTCGTCGAGTTCCGCCGCCAGCGCGACGATGCTCCGGCCGGCCCGGCCGGGCCGGGGCGGCAGCGGCGCGTCGTGCAGCTTCCGGATGGCGGCGCCTGCCGCGGCCCACGCCGCTGGCGACCCGGTCGACGGCCCGCCGAGGCGGCCGAGCGTCGTCCCCGGGAGTGCGGCGATCGCGAGCACGGGTGGCTTGCGCCACAGGACCTCCGGGGTCGGGACCGGCGCCAGGGCCATCGCCTCGACCTCGACGTCGATACGCTCCTGATCGGCGTCCACCTTCAGGAACACGTCACCGACGCGCAGAGTCGCACGTTCGGAATGGGCGACGACGACTTTGACCTCATCCATGGGCGACCAGCATCCCCGAGATGCTCGCCGACGTCGCCGGATTTATCGCATGCGATGACGCAACTGACCGCATCTCGCATGCAGTACGCCGATCCCGGCCCCGCCGCCCATATGGGCGG
>NZ_JBHJQI010000052.1:0-52164 GCF_042262805.1 Streptomyces sp. NPDC056361 | reverse complement strand
CCCGCAGGACGCGGGTGGGCCGTCGTCGTTCCTCCGGTTGCTAGCCGTCCATGCCCGCGAGGATCAGCGGCAGCCGGGCGACGCCCTCCGCCGTGACCTTCACCGGGACGCCCCAGTCCTGCTGGTGGACGTGGCAGGCCGGGTACTCGTTGGCCGGGTCGTCGTCGCAGGAGGCCGCCATGGCGGAGACGTGCAGGACGCCCTCGGTGACCTCCGGGTTCAGGTCGAGCTCCCGGAAGAGGTCCGTGCCGGTGCCCTCGCCCGCCACGAGCAGCTCCGGCGGGGTCGAGGAGACCAGGAGCCGGGTCGAGGGGCCGTAGCGGTCGTCGAGCTTCTGGCCCGTCGGGGCCTGGAAGACGACGTCCAGCCGGAGGCGGCCCGGGGCGACCTCGGTCGCCTCGCGGCGGGTGCGGTGGGCGACCGCGTCGACCTGGACGGCCTCCTCGGGCAGCCGCAGCCGGGTCAGCCGGTGGCGGGCGGACTCGACGACCACGATGTCGCCGTCGACGAGGACCGCGTCGCTCGGCTCGCGCAGGTCGGTGGCGAGCGTGGTGACCTCGCCGGTGGCGGGGTCGTAGCGGCGCAGGGCGTGGTTGTACGTGTCGCTGACGGCGACCGAGCCGTCGGGCAGCGCGGTCACGCCCAGCGGGTGCTGGAGCAGGGCCTGGCCGGCGTCGCCGTCGCGGTGGCCGAAGTCGAAGAGACCGGTGCCGACGGCGGTGTGCACGATGCCGTCGGTGTCGATCCAGCGCACGGCGCTCGTCTCGGAGTCGGCGATCCACAGCCGGTCCTCGGTGGCGGCGAGGCCGGACGGCTGCGCGAACCAGGCCTCGGCGGCGGGCCCGTCGACGAGGCCCTCGTTGGTGGTGCCGGCGGCGACCTCCACCGTCCGGGTCTCCGGGTCGTACGTCCACAGCTGGTGGACGCCGGCCATGGCGATCCACACCTTGCCCTGCCACCAGGCCACGTCCCACGGCGACGACAGGTCGACCTCCAGGGCCGGCCCGGAGGTGGGGGACCCCTGCCACCACTGCCGGCCGGTGCCGGCGACGAGCTCGATCGCCCCGGTCTCCGGGTCGAGGACGCGCAGCGAGTGGTTCACGGTGTCGGCGACGACGACCTTGCCGTCGGGGAGCGTCGCGAGGCCCTGCGGCTCGCGGAACACGCCCTCGCCGATGCGCCGCACGACGGTCTCGCCGTCCGCCGCCAGCTCGACGAGCTGGTGCCGGGTGGTGTCGGAGACCAGGAAGTTCCCGCCGGCGAGGACGACGGCCTTGCCGGGGAAGCGGAGGTCGGTCGCGACCGGCTCCGGCGCCACGTAGGGCCCGTCGCCGCGCCGGAGCGTGCCCTTGGCCTCGTGCTCGGCCTCCAGCTCCTCGACGAGGGTGCGGATCGCGTTCGCGTGCCCCTCGCCGGCGTGCTGGGCGACGACGTACCCCTCGGGGTCGATCACCACGAGCGTCGGCCAGGCGCGCACGGCGTACTGCTTCCAGGTCGCGAGCTCCGGGTCGTCCAGGACGGGGTGGTGCACCTCGTAGCGCTCGACGGCGTCGACGACGGCCTGGTGCTCGGCCTCGTGCACGAACTTCGGCGAGTGCACGCCGACGATCACGAGGGTGTCGCGGTGCTTCTCCTCCAGGTCGCGCAGCTCGTCGAGGACGTGCAGGCAGTTCACACAGCAGAAGGTCCAGAAGTCGAGCAGAACGATCTTTCCTCGCAGGTCGGCGAGGGTCAGGTCGTCTCCACCCGTGTTCAGCCAGCCGCCCTTGCCGATCAGCTCGGGGGCGCGGACACGGGCACGTCGGGGCGCGGGTGCGGGCGCGGAGTCGTTCATGGTTCAAGAGTGCCGTACGGGTGGATTGTGGGGGCCGGGCGGGGCGGGCACGCGTGTCCCCGGGCCGGGTGGCGGGGGTGGGCTGGTCAGCATGGCGGGCATGCCGGAGCGCGCGATCAGATCATCGGACCATTACCGCCACCGGGTGAGCGGCGGACTCCTGGCGGCCCTCCTCACCCTCCCCGGGACCGCAGCCTGGGCCGGCGGGGCCGGCGACGGGGCCCTGAGCGTGACGGTGACCGTGAACGCCCGCGGCCACACCGGCGTACGCCCCCCGGCCGTACGCACCGGGGCACAGGTCGTGAAGCGCTACCGGCTCGTCAACCGGGGCGAGGCCCACCTGTACGGGGTGCGCGTCGTCGACCCCGCCGTGCCCGGCGGCGCCGTCCGCTGCCCCGGACGCGTCCTCGCCGCGCTCGCCGAGCTGGAGTGCGTCGCCCGCTTCCGCGCCCTGCCCGGCGCCCACCGCGCCACCGTGCGCGTCGAGGGCGACATCCCCTCGCTCGACCGCCGCCTCACCGCCACCGCCCGCGCCGGCTACAGCGGCGTCACCGCGGCCCTCGCCCTCACCGAACGCGTCACCGTCGGCCCCCCGGGCCGCGGCACCGCCACCCTCACCTACACCGTCACCAACCGAGGCAACCACCCCCTGCACACCATCCACGTCACGGACCCGGGACTGGGACTGGAGCCGGGGACGGGGGCCGGGGCTGGGACGGGGGCTGAGGCGGGGAGTGGTGGACGGGCCGGGAGATCGGTGCCGGGGGCGGCTCCCGGCGGGCGGGCAGCACGCTCGGCGCCCGGGGCGAATCCCCGCCCACGGACAGCGCGGTCGGCACCCGGGGCGGGTCCCGGCGTGCCGGACTGCGGCGGGCGTGCCGGGGCCGTGGCCGTGCTTCCGCCCGGGGCCTCCGTCCGCTGCACGGCGACCGTACGGCGCCCCCCGGGCACCCACCGGAGCACGGGGGTCGCCACCGGCACCGACGCGGTGCGCACGTACGGCCCCGGGGGCGGGCAGGTCCCCGCGCCCACGCTCACCGCCCGCGCCTCGGCCGTCTTCACGCTCGCGCGTGCGACACCGGAGCGCGCGGCCCAGCGGGAGAACGCGACCGCACGGGGGAACGCAGGGGCGCGGGGGAACGCAGGGGCGGCGGGCGCGCGGGGCACGGCGGCCCGCGGGGCTGCCGGGGCGTCCGGGGCTCCTAGGGCCGGGGCTCCTGGGTCCGGGGTTCCTGGGGGTGGGGCTCCTCGCTCCGGGGCTCCTGGGTTGGCCGGGACTCCCGGGGCAGTTGGGGCTCCAGGCGCTCCCGGGGTGGCCGGGGGCGCTCCCGGGGTGGCGGGGGGCGTTTCCGGGGGCGGTCCGGGGCCCGGGGCCGGGGTGGCTCCCGGGGGTGGGGCAGGGGCCTTCGGAGCCGTACCGCCGTGGGAGAGCGCGCCCGTCGGGACGGGGGCGCGGGAGGCCGGACGCGACGAGTCGCGCGGCGCGGGGACCGGGACCCGGACGGCGAGCGGGACCGGGCACGACGTCGCCGCGCGGCGGGCGGCCGGGCTCGACGACGAGGGGTTCCTGCGGCGGGTGCGGCGCAGGGCGCGGGAGGCGGACGGGCTGGGGGTGGTGGCGACGCTGCTGCTGCTCCTGATTCCCGCGGCCGTCGCGGCGGCCCTGCTCGGCAACCGGGGGAAGTGACCGTGGCCCTGTTCGAGACCCTCGTCGTCGTCCTCGGCGTCGCGTTCGTGGCCGCGCTCGCCGTCTTCGCGAAGACCAGGCTGTTCCCGGTCGGCGAGGACGAGGAGCCGCGCGAGGACGTCGCCGAGTACATCGCCATGATGGTGTCGGTCCTCTACGCCGTCGTGCTCGGCCTCTGCCTGGTGTCCGTCTGGGACACCCGCTCGGCCGCCGACGACCACGTACAGGCCGAGGCGAGCGCGCTGCACCAGACGTACCTGCTCGCGGACGCGCTGCCCACCGCCCACCGGCAGCCCCTGCGGGACGCGGCCCGCACGTACGCGCGCCACGTCGTCGACGTCGAATGGCCCGTGATGGCCGAAAGGGAGCCGCTCGACACCTCCGGCTGGACGCTCCTCGACCAGCTGCGGCGGGCGGGCCAGGTGACCGACTCCAGCCGGGTGTCCGAGCAGATCGCGGCCCAGGAGGTCCTCGCCCAGCTCGGCTACATCGACGACGCGCGGCGCGGCCGGGAGGCGGCGGCGCAGGAGCGGCTCTCCCCGGTGCTGTGGACGGGGCTCCTCATCGGCGGCGCCCTGACGCTGGCGTTCATGTTCCTGTTCGGGATCAAGCGGAGCACGACGCACGTCGTGATGGTGATGGGCCTGTCCGGGTTCATCGCGTTCACCGTGCTGCTGATCCATCAGCTCGACTCGCCGTTCGGCGAGATGCTCGGCGCGACCCCGGACGCCTTCACCCGCTACTTCGGGTGAGGCGCGCGCCGTACGGGGCAGACATGACGCCGTGAAATATCTCGTACGGGACAAGATCTTCGCGATCGGCGACGACTACTGGATCGAGGACGAGCGGGGCCGCCACGCCTTCCTCGTCGACGGCAAGGCCCTGCGGCTGCGCGACACCCTGGAACTGAAGGACCCCGACGGGCAGGTCCTCGTCACCCTGCGGCAGAAGATGTTCAGCCTGCGGGACGCGATGACGATCGAGCGGGACGACCGGCCCCTCGCGACCGTCCGCCGCAAACGGCTCTCCCTGCTGCGCAACCACTACCGCGTGGCCCTCGTCGAGGGCACCGAACTGGACGTCAGCGGGCGCGTCCTGGACCGGGAGTTCACCGTCGAGTACGACGGCGAACTCCTCGCCCACATCTCCCGGCAGTGGTTCCACGTCCGCGAGACCTATGCGGTCAACGTCGTCCGCGAGGACGCCGACGCCGCCCTGCTCGTCGCCGTCGCCGTCTGCGTGATCCGGATGGCCGAACGCGAACGGGAGGACTAGCCGACTCGGCGGGCTTTCGGGGGGCTTCGGGGGCCCTTCGGCGGCGCCCGGTCCGGGTCGCCCCCACGCGGCGGAGGGCGAATCGACGGCGTCGTCCCGGTCCGCGTGGCTCGCGGGCCCGGTGCCGGGACCCGCCGTTTGCCTTCCCCGGTCCGGCACCCGCAGATTGGTCCGACGCGCACGCCGCCGGAGGAGACCGCATGCACCGCACCGTCAGCCCGTTCACGCTCCGCCCGTGGCGGGAGGGGAAGGGGTACGACCGGCGGACCGGCTGGCGGGGCGACTCCGCCGAGTTCGGCGGGATCACCGTGGAGGCCCCGCTGCGGCAGAGCGTGCCGCAGGTGGCCGTGACGGAGCTGCGGGGCGGTCTGCTGCCGCCGGCCTCGTACGAGACGCGGGGCATCCACACGGAGGTCGCCCGGCTGCCGACCCTCAACCGGGCGACCCTCCGCGTCGGCGACGCCCTCGTGTCCATGACCCGCAACCGCCTCGGCGCGACGGCCCGCCAGCGGGCGCTGCACCTGCGGTACGGCGGCGACCGCTACCGGCTGTGGGCACGGGACCGGCGCTCCTGGGTGCTGGCGCGCGAGGCGGACGACGAGGACCCGGGCGTCACCGTGGCCGTACGCGGCGCCGGGCGCGGGAAGCGCCGCCGGCTCGACGTCACGGTGTCGGGCCGGGCGGGCGGGGCCGATCTGTCCCTGGCGCTGGTGTTCGCCGGGGTGGACCGGGCGGCCCTCACCCGCGGCGGCGCAGTGCGCGCGGGCCTCTCCCGTATCACCGGCTTCTGGGCCGAGTCGCAGTCCTGAGCGCTCGGCCGGGGGCCGGGGCGGGCTGGGGGTCGGGGCGAGCCCGGTCCGTTCGCTCAGGCCCTGCGCGGTGCGGCGATGCCGAGGACGCGGTCCTTGAGGGCCGGGAACTGCTCGCGGGTGGTCGCGACCTTCGCGGGGTCGAGGACCACCCGGAGGACCTCCTCGTCGGGTCCGGCCTCGGCGAGGACCTCTCCCCAGGGGTCGACGACGATCGAGTGGCCGGCCTGCTCCACGCCCGCGTGGGTGCCGGCGGTGCCGCAGGCGAGGACGTAGGCCTGGTTCTCGACGGCGCGGGCGCGGGCCAGCAGCGTCCAGTGGGCGCGGCGGAGGGCCGGCCAGCCGGCCGGGACGACGAAGGCCTGGGCGCCGGCGTCGACGAGGCCGCGGAAGAGTTCGGGGAAGCGCAGGTCGTAGCAGGTGCCGACGCCGAGGGTGAGGTGCGGCAGGTCGACGGTGACGAGGTCCTCGCCGGCGGCCATCAGCACGGCCTCGCCCTTGTCGAAGCCGAAGCGGTGGATCTTCCGGTAGGAGGCGACGAGTTCTCCGTCGGGGGAGAGGACGAGCGAGGTGTTGTAGAGGGCGCCGCCCTCCGCCTCGACGAAGGAGCCGGCGTGCAGCCAGACCCCGGCGTCGCGGGCGGCGGCCGCCATCGCCGCGTGGGTGGGCCCGTTCAGGGGCTCGGACTCGGCGGCGAACAGGTCGGACGCGAAGGCGCCGACGGTCCACAGTTCCGGCAGGACCACGAGGTCGGCGCGGCCGGATTCCTCCCGTACGAGGCGTGCCGCGCGGGCACGCCGGGCATCGACCGGTTCGTCCGGGTCTACCGCGATCTGGATCAGCGAGGCGCGCACACTACCACCGTCCTGGCATTCGAGCCGTCAACACCGGCCTACGATCGTCACACGAAAGCACTGCCGGGGTGCCTTCGGGCAGCGTAACTTAGCGTCCGAGCCTCCCACCCAGTCGTGTTTTCAGCCCGCGCACCGAAGAACCGCCGAGGGGTCCCGTGACCGTCCATCCCAGCCTCCAGACCTACGCCGACGCCTGGACCCATTCCATCGAGGCGATAGCCGAGCTGGTGCAGCCGCTCGTGGAGAGCGAATGGAACCGGCCAACACCGTGCGTCGGCTGGTCGGTGCGCGACATCGTGTCCCATGTCATCGGCATGGAGACGGAGATGCTCGGCGACCCGCGGCCGATCCACTCCCTGCCCCGCGATCTGTACCACGTACGCAGTGACTTCGCGCGCTACATGGAGGTACAGGTCGATGTGCGGCGGCACCACACCGCGCCGGAGATGACCTCGGAGCTGGAGTACATCCTGATCCGCCGGGCGCGGCAGCTGCGCAACGAGAACCGCTCCCCCGAGCACCTGATCCGCGCTCCCCTCGGCGCCGAGCAGTCCCTCGAACTGGCCTATCGGCTGCGCGCCTTCGACGTGTGGGTGCACGAGCAGGACCTGCGGACGGCGCTCGGTGCGCCGGGGAACCTGGACTCGCCCGGCGCGCACGTCACCCGGGACCTGCTCCTGGAGGCGCTGCCCAAGGTGGTCGCCAAGGACGCCGGGGCGCCGCCGTCCTCCGCGGTGGTCCTCGACGTGACCGGTCCGCTGGAGTTCCTGCGGACGGTGCGGGTCGACGCGGACGGCCGCGGTTCGATCGACGGCGCGCCGTCGCTCGGCCCCGCGGTGACGCTGGCGACGGACTGGGAGACGTTCGTCCGCCTCGCCTGCGGCCGGGTCCGGCCGGCCGACGTGGCCGACCGGGTCAAGGTGGAGGGCGACGAGGACCTGGCGCGGGCCATCCTGGACAACTTCGCGGTGACGCCCCGGTAGGTCGCCCTACGCGGGCACGTGGACGGCCTCCACGCGGCTGGCCACGAGCCGTTCCCGTTCCCTGCGGTGGGTACGGGCCTTGAGGCGCAGGATCTGCACCACGCCGACCGCCTCCAGGACGAAGACCGAGGAGAACGCGATCCGGTAGTTGTCGCCGGTCGCGTCGAGCAGCACGCCCACGGCGAGCAGCGTCGTCATCGAGGCCACGAAACCGCCCATGTTGACGATGCCGGAGGCGGTGCCCTGACGCTCCGGCGGATTGGCCGGCCGGGCGAAGTCGAAGCCGATCATCGACGCGGGTCCGCAGGCGCCGAGGACCGCGCACAGGGTGACGAGCAGCCACATCGGGGCGTGGTCGCCGGGGTACACGAGGGTGGTCGCCCACAGCAGGGCGGTGGCCGCGACGGTGCCGAGGGCGAGCGGGGCGCGGGCCGTGTGGTGGCGGGCGATGATCTGCCCGTACGCGAGGCCGACGACCATGTTCGAGAGCACCACCAGGGTGAGCAGTCCCCCGGCGGTGGACCGGGACAGGCCCTGCGCCTCGACGAGGAACGGCAGCCCCCACAGCAGCAGGAACACCATCGCGGGGAACTGGGTGGTGAAGTGCACCCACATGCCGAGCCGGGTGCCGGGTTCCCGCCAGGACTCGGCGATCTGGCGGCGCACGAAGGCGGCGCCCGCGTGCGTGGCGGGCTGGGGCTCGTACCCCTCGGGGTGGTCCTTGAGGAACAGCAGCAGCAGGACGAGGACGACGACGCCCGCGAGCGAGCTGCCGACGAAGGTGGTCGTCCAGCCGAGGCCGTGCAGGGCGCGGGCGATGAAGACGGTGGAGACGAGGTTGCCCGCCATGCCGAAGAGGGCGGCGACCTGGCCGATGAGCGGGCCGCGGCGGGCCGGGAACCAGCGGGAGCCGAGCCTGAGGACGCTGATGAACGTCATGGCGTCGCCGCAGCCGAGGAGGGCGCGGGAGGCGAGCGCGGTGCCGTACGAGGGGGAGAGCGCGAAGCCGAGCTGGCCGACGGTGAAGAGGACGACGCCGAGGGCCAGGACCTTCTTGGTGCCGAGCCGGTCGACCATGAGGCCGACGGGTATCTGCATGCCCGCGTAGACGAGCAGCTGGAGTATGGAGAAGGTGGAGAGTGCCGAGGCGTTGACGTCGAAGCGGTCGGCGGCGTCGAGGCCGGCGACGCCCAGGGACGTCCGGAAGATGACGGCGACGAAGTAGACGGCGACTCCGACGCCCCAGACGAGCGCGGCCCGGCGGCCGCCGGGCGGGTCGCCGGGGAGGGTGACGGCGGATCCGTAGGACCTGTTCACCGGTCCTCACCCCGGACCAGGACCTTGACCCAGCTGAGGTGCTGGCGGACGCAGTGGGCCGCGCCCTCGACGTCGCCGGCGCGGATCCGGTCGAGGATCTCGGCGTGCTCGGTGATGTTCTTGGCGACGCGGTCGGGCTGGGACTGCATCACGGCGACGCCCATGCGCAGCTGGCGGTCGCGGAGCTGGTCGTAGAGGCGGGCGAGGATCTGGTTGCCGGCGTGGCGGACGATCTCGGCGTGGAAGCAGCGGTCGGTGACGGCGACTTCGGCGAGGTCGCCGGCCTCCGCGCGCCGCTTCTGCTCCTCCAGGAGCTCTTCGAGGCGGGCGATCAGCGCGGCGGGCGCGGGCACGGCCCGGCGGACGGCGAACTCCTCGACGAGCAGCCGGGTCTCGACGACGTCGGCGATCTCCTGGGCGGAGACGGCGAGGACGAGGGCGCCCTTCTTCGGGTAGAGCTTCAGCAGCCCTTCCATCTCCAGCTTGAGCAGCGCCTCTCGGACGGGCGTCCTCGACACCCCCACGGCGTCCGCGAGTTCGCCCTCGGTGAGAAGGGTGCCTCCCTCGTAGCGCCGGTCGAGTACGGCCTGCTTGACGTGCATGTAGACACGGTCGGCGGCGGGTGGCTGCTTGGTGGGCAGCGGGACGGGACCGGCGGGCGCTGATGGCATGCGCACAGCATAGATACAACAGAGGTGCAACAAACAGGCCCGTCCGCGATGCGGACGGGCCTGTTTCACGTGAAACGGTCACATCGGGGCGTTACGCCCCGACGGTCACGACCAGGTGATGAGCCGCTTCGGCTGCTCCAGGACCGCGGCGATGTCCGCCAGGAACTTGGAGCCGAGCTCGCCGTCGACCAGGCGGTGGTCGAAGGAGAGGGCCAGCGTGGTGACCTGGCGGGGCTTCACCTTGCCCTTGTGGACCCACGGCTGGAGCTTGATCGCACCGACCGCGAGGATCGCGGACTCGCCGGGGTTCAGGATGGGCGTACCGGTGTCGACGCCGAAGACGCCGACGTTGGTGATGGTGAAGGTGCCGCCCTGCATCGCCGCCGGGGTGGTCTTGCCCTCGCGGGCGGTGGCGACGAGCTCGCTCAGTGACTTCGAGAGCTCGGGCAGGGTCTGGGCGTGCGCGTCCTTGATGTTCGGCACGATCAGACCGCGCGGGGTGGCCGCGGCGATGCCCAGGTTCACGTAGTGCTTGAGGACGATCTCCTGCGCCGCCTCGTCCCAGGCCGCGTTGATCTCCGGGTTGCGCTTGACCGCGACGAGCACGGCCTTGGCGATGAGGAGGAGCGGGTTGACCCGCAGGCCCGCCATGTCCTTGTCGGACTTGAGCTCCTCGACGAGCTTCATCGTGCGCGTGATGTCGAAGGTCACGAACTCGGTGACGTGCGGCGCGGTGAAGGCCGAGCCGACCATCGCCGCCGCCGTCGCCTTCCGCACGCCCTTGATCGGCACCCGGGTCTCCCGGGCGTCGGACGCGCCCGCCGTCGCCGCGGCGGGCACCGCCGCCGGGGCCGCCACGGGCGCCGGGGCCGGGGCCGGGGCCTCGACGACCGGCGCGGGCGCCTGAGCGGTCACCGGCGCGGCCGCCGCGTGGACGTCCTCACGGGTGATGATGCCGTCCGGGCCGGTCGGGGTGACCGTCGCCAGGTCGACGCCGAGGTCCTTCGCGAGCTTCCGGACCGGCGGCTTGGCCAGCGGCCGGTCGCCGGCCGGCCCGTGCCCGTTGAGCTGCTCCGGTACGGAGACGGCGACGGGCGCGGGGGTGGCGACGGGCGCGGGGGTGGCGACGGGTGCGGGGGCGGCGACGGGTGCGGGGGCGCTCGCGCCCGCCGGGTCCGACACCGTCTTGCGCGCCCGGCGCTTGGTGGAACTGGCGGCCACGCCGTAGCCGACGAGGACCGGCTGGCGGCCCTTGGGCTCGTCGTCCTCGGCCGCAGGGGCGGCGGGGGCCGCCGCCACCGGGGCGGCCTCGGCGACCGGGGCCACGGGCGCGGCGCCGCCGCCGACGTTCACCGAGATGATGACCTGGCCGACGTCGACCGTCGTCCCCTCGGGGAAGAGCAGCTCGTGGACCGTGCCGTCGAAGGGGATCGGCAGCTCGACGGCGGCCTTGGCCGTCTCGACCTCGATCACGACCTGGCCGTCGGTGACGGTGTCACCGGGCTGGACGTACCACTTGAGGATCTCGGCCTCGGTGAGGCCCTCGCCCACGTCGGGCATCTTGAATTCGCGGATCGTCACGGTGCTCTCCTCAGTACGCCAGCGAGCGGTCGACGGCGTCGAGCACGCGGTCCAGGCCCGGCAGGTACTCCTCCTCCAGGCGCGCCGGCGGATACGGCGCGTGGTAGCCGCCGACCCGCAGGACGGGGGCCTCCAGGTGGTAGAAGCAGCGCTCGGTGATCCGGGCGGCGATCTCCGCGCCGGAGCCGAAGAACACCGGCGCCTCGTGGACGACGACCAGGCGGCGGGTCTTCTCGACCGAGGCCTGGATGGTGTCGAAGTCGAGCGGGGAGATCGAGCGCACGTCCACGACCTCGATCGACTTGCCCTCCTCGGCGGCGGCCTCGGCCACCTCCAGGCAGGTCTTCACCATCGGGCCGTAGGCCACCAGGGTGAGGTCCGTGCCCTCGCGGGCGACCCGCGCCTTGTGCAGCTCGCCGGGGATGGCCTCGGTGTCGACCTCGCCCTTGTCCCAGTAGCGGCGCTTGGGCTCGAAGAAGATGACCGGGTCGTCGCTCTGGATCGCCTGCTGGAGCATCCAGTAGGCGTCGTTGGAGTTCGCCGGGGTGACGACCTTGAGGCCCGCGACGTGCGCGAAGAGCGACTCGGGGGACTCGGAGTGGTGCTCGACGGCCCCGATGCCGCCGCCGTACGGGATGCGGATGACGATCGGCATCTTCACCGTGCCGAGCGAACGGGCCCGCATCTTCGCCAGCTGGGACACGATCTGGTCGTACGCCGGGAAGACGAAGCCGTCGAACTGGATCTCCACGACCGGGCGGTAGCCGCGCAGGGCGAGACCGATCGCCGTGCCGACGATGCCGGACTCGGCGAGCGGGGTGTCGATGACCCGGTCCTCGCCGAAGTCCTTCTGCAGCCCGTCGGTGATCCGGAAGACGCCGCCGAGCTTGCCGACGTCCAGGCCCATGATCAGGACCTTGGGGTCGGTCTCCAGGGCCTTGCGCAGCGACTCGTTGAGCGCCTTCGCGAGGGGAAGCTTCTGAACAGCCATGGTTACTCGGCCTCTCCGCCCTCGAAGGACGCCTGGTACGCGGCGAACTGCGCGCGCTCCTCGTCGACGAGCGCGTGCCCGTCCGCGTACACGTTGTCGAAGATCGCCATGTGCTCCGGGACGGGCATGGCGCGCACGACCTCGCGGACCTGCTTGCCGAGGGCCTCGCTCTCCGCCTCCAGCTCCTCGAAGAAGGCCGCGTCGGCGTGGCCCTCGTTCTCCATGTACGTCTTGAGGCGCTGGATCGGGTCCTTGGCCTCCCACTCCTCGCGCTCCGCGTCGCGGCGGTAGCGGGTCGGGTCGTCGGAGGTGGTGTGGGCGGCCATGCGGTAGGTGTACGCCTCGATGAGCGTCGGGCCCTCGCCGCGGCGGGCGCGCTCCAGCGCCGAGCGGGTCACGGCCAGGCAGGCGAGGACGTCGTTGCCGTCGACGCGGACGCCGGGGAAGCCGAAGCCGCGGGCACGCTGGTAGAGCGGGACGCGGGTCTGCTTCTCGATGGGCTCGGAAATGGCCCACTGGTTGTTCTGGCAGAAGAACACGACCGGGGCGTTGTACACCGCGGAGAACACGAAGGCCTCGTTCACGTCGCCCTGGCTGGAGGCGCCGTCACCGAAGTACGCGATCACGGCGGAGTCCGCACCGTCCTTGGCGATGCCCATGGCATAGCCGGTGGCGTGCAGGGTCTGCGAGCCGAGAACGATCGTGTACAGGTGGAAATTGTTGCTGTTGGGATCCCAGCCGCCGTTGTTCACACCGCGGAACATTCCCAGCAGATTCGTGGGGTCGACCCCGCGACACCAGGCGACGGCGTGCTCACGGTAGGTGGGGAAGACGTAGTCGTCGTCCCGCAGGGCGCGGCCGGAGCCGATCTGGGCGGCCTCCTGACCGAGCAGCGACGCCCACAGACCCAGCTCGCCCTGGCGCTGAAGCGCGGTGGCCTCGGCGTCGAATCGGCGGCTGAGGACCATGTCGCGGTAGAGACCGCGCAGTTCCTCGGCGCTCAGGTCGATGTCGTAATCGGGGTGCTGGACGCGCTCTCCTTCGGGCGTCAGCAGCTGGACGAGCTCGGGCTCCACAGCGTCCGCCTCGGCGCGCGTGCTCGTCTTCTTGGTGGTGCTCGTGCTCGCGCTTGCGGTGCGCTTGGTGCCGCTGCTGCGTCGCGTCGTCTTGCGCGCGGCAGTGCTCTCCACGGTCACGTGCGTGCTCCTCCGTCGGTCCGGCCCCCGGGTTCGCCGGTAAGGCCAGTGCGGCTCTCCGCCTTATCCGTACCCTTCGCACGGGGTGGGTGCGACGCGGCCGGGGTCGGGCGTGACAGGTGCCCCGGCGAGCGCCCCTGTCATAGGCACGTTACCCACAGCGCAGCATTCCCGCGAAACCCCACTTGACCTGCGATTTTGCTTGGATTTCCAAGTAAATCGAGAAAAGCGGGAAGCGCGGCTGGTCAGCGCGTCGGCAACGGCTTGAGAGGCCGCCGGAACAACGGGCACGTTATCCCGCGCACCCCGGGCGCGGGAAGAGCCAATATGTGAGACTGACTCCGTGCGCGAAGATGGAAAAATCCGGGTATTTCTGCTGGACGACCACGAAGTCGTCCGGCGCGGCGTCCACGAGCTGCTCTCCGTGGAGGACGACATCGAGGTGGTCGGCGAGGCCGGAACGGCGGCGGACGCGCTGGTCAGAATCCCCGCGACCCGCCCGGACGTCGCCGTGCTCGACGTCCGGCTGCCGGACGGCAGCGGCGTGGAGGTGTGCCGCGAGATCCGCTCGCACGACGAGTCGATCAAATGCCTGATGCTGACCTCGTACGCCGACGACGAGGCGCTCTTCGACGCGATCATGGCCGGTGCCTCGGGTTACGTCCTCAAGGCCATCCGGGGCAACGAGCTGCTGAACGCCGTACGGGACGTGGCGGCCGGCAAGTCGCTGCTCGACCCGGTGGCGACCGCCCGCGTCCTGGAGCGGCTGCGCGACGGCAACAACCCGAAGGGTGACGACAAGCTCGCCAACCTGACGGACCAGGAGCGCAGGATCCTGGACCTGATCGGCGAGGGGCTGACCAACCGGGTGATCGGCGAGCGGCTCCACCTCGCGGAGAAGACCATCAAGAACTACGTCTCCAGCCTGCTGTCGAAGCTGGGCATGGAGCGGCGCTCGCAGGCCGCGGCGTACGTGGCGCGGCTCCAGGCCGAGCGCCACTGACCCACCGGCCACCGGCCGCCGGCCACCGGCCACCGGCCACCGGCCACCGAGCACCACTGACCTACCGGCCGCCGAGCACCCACCGGCCTCGGCACCGACCCCCCGGGCTCCGGTCCGGTCCGTGCGTCACCCGTACGGACCAGACCGGGGCCCCAGGTGGTTTTCGGGACCTACGTCCCCGCGAAACCGGGGCAGGGGCCCCTTTTCCGACACGGCACCGGTGGCGGAGAGTGGAACCATGTCCACCACCGACGAGAACCGCGCCATCGAGCTCCTCCGCCGCGTGTCCTACGGCCGAGTGGCGACGAGCATGCGGGCGATGCCGTTCGTCGCCCCCGCCCGGCACATCGTGGCCGACGGCCGCGTCCTGCTCCGGATGCACCAGGGGCTCGGCTACCACCGCGCCTGCAACGGCAGCGTCGTCGCGTACGGGGCGGACAACTTCGACTCCGGGTCCGAGAAGCTCTGGTCCGTGCAGTTCACCGGCACCGCGCAGATCGTCGAGCCGACCGCCGCGGAACTCGCCGCCTTCGGGCCCGAGCCGGAACTCGTGGACGGCGAACCCTTCGTCCCGGTCTTCATGCGCATCGAACCGCAGTTCGTGACGGTGCACGCGCTCGACTACGCGAGCGAGACCCCGGCGACCGCGCCCACCGGGCCTTCCGTACGGCGACACCTCCACCACGTAGCGTGATCTAACATCTGGCGGGTGCCGCGCTCATCTGAACCCCTCCCCGTGCCCGCCGGACGGCACCCCCGTCCGTCCGGGGCCCCGCCCGTCGGCGCCCTGCTGCACCGCCACCGGCACGCCGGAGAGCCCCTCGCCTGCGTGCCCGTCACCGAGGGCCTGCTCAACCGCGGCTTCCGGCTCACCACCACCCGCGGCACGTACTTCCTGAAACAGCACTTGGACGCCCCCACCGCCGACCGCGCCACCATCGTCCGACAGCACCGCGCCACCCAGCGCCTGCACGCCCTCGGCCTGCCCGTCGCCCCGCCGCTCGCCGACGCCACGGGCCGCACGGTCGCCGTCGTCGACGGCCACTGCTACGCCCTGCACCCCTGGATCGACGGCCGGCACCGCGACGGCGCCCAGCTCACCGCGGGCTGCTCCCGCCGCCTCGGCACCCTGCTCGGCCAGGTCCACACCGCCCTCGACCGGGTGATGGAACCCACCGGCCCGGACGGCCCGCCGGGCACCGACGACCGCGCGAGCGCCGACCTCCTGGACACCTTCCGCGCCATCGACGAACTGATCGGCCTGGTCCGCGCGCACCGCCCCCGCGACAGCTTCGACGCGCTCGCCGAGCACCGGCTCAGGGAGCGCCGCCGGCTGCTCGCCCAGCACGCCCACCGTCGCCCCCCGCCGGCCGTCGCCGCCGGCTGGGTGCACGGCGACTTCCACCCCCTGAACCTGCTGTACCGGGGCGCCGAACCCGCCGCGATCGTCGACTGGGACCGGCTCGGGTTCCGGCCCAGGGCCGAGGAGGCGGTCAGGGCCGCCGCGATCTTCTTCGTACGGCCCGGGGGCGAGCTGGCCCTGGAGAAGGTGCGGGCGTACGCGCGCGCGTACCGGCGGGCCACGGGGGCGTGCGGCGGCGAGCTGGCGGCCGCGGCCCACCGGGTGTGGTGGGAGCGGCTCAACGACTTCTGGACGCTGCGCTGGCGCTACCAGCTGCACGACCGAAGGGCCGACCCGCAGTTCCCTGCGGTGTCGGCCCTGGCGGTCTGGTGGACCCGCGAGTACGAGGCGGTGCGCGACGCGTTCGCCGGCTAGACGTGTCCTGCCGGCGACGGTGCGGGGCCCTCGGGGCCCCGCACCGTGTCAGCGGGTCACGGGGTGCCGGTGGTCGGCGGGGTGCCGGGGTTGCCGCCCGAGTCGTCGGTCGGGTCGGTGCCCGGGTCCGTGGTGGGGTCGGTCGGCGGCGTGGTCGATCCGGTCGGCGTGCCCGTGGGGTCGGTCGGCGGCGCCGTCGTCGGCTCCGTGGGCGGCTCGGTCGACGGGGTGCCCGTGGCCTCCGTCGGCGTGTGCGTCGTCGGCGGGTTCCACGGCTCCTGGGTCGAGCCGCCGTCCGAGGTGCCCGAGTCCTGCGTCTGCTCGTCGGTCGGCTCCTCCGACGGCGTGGGCTCCTCGGAGGCCGTCGACGGCGAGTTGCTGACGGTCGTCGGCGTCTTCACGTCGCCGCTCTTGTCCTTCGCCTTGTCGACCGCGTACACGACGCCGGCGACGACCGCGATCAGCGCGAGCGCGACGAACAGCCACAGCTTGCCGCGGCCGCCGTTGCCGCCGCCCTGCGAGCCGTACGAGCCGTCCTGGCCGTAGCCGCCGGTGCCGCCCGTGCCGCCGTCGTAGCCGCCGTATCCGCCGTCGTCCGGGTTCATCGGCGGGAGGATCGGGCGCTGCGCGGTCTCCCCGTGCATCGGGTGGCCCATCGCGGCGGTCGCGGCCATGCCGCCGGCCGGGGTGCGCCCGCCGTCGTGCATGTCGACCGGGCCGGTGTTCCAGGTGTTGGTGTGGCCGCCGTGCTGATGGAGCATCTGCAGGCTGTACTGGATGAGGCCGCGCATCTCCTCGGCGCTCTGGAACCGGTCGTCCGGGTCCTTCGCGAGGGAGCGCATCACCAGGCCGTCGAGCTCCGGCGGCACCCCTCCGGTGACCTCGGACGGCGGGACGGGCGCGTCCTGCACGTGCTGGTACACCACGGAGAGCGGGGTCTCGCCGGTGAAGGGGGGCCTCAGTGCGAGGAGTTCGTAGAGGAGGCAGCCCGTCGCGTACAGGTCGGAGCGGTGGTCGACGGCCTTGCCGAGCGCCTGCTCGGGGGAGAGGTACTGCGGGGTGCCCATGACCATGCCGGTCTGGGTCATCGTCGACTGCGCGCCGTGCAGGGCGCGGGCGATGCCGAAGTCCATGACCTTCACCGCACCGGTGTGGGTGATGATGACGTTCGCCGGCTTGATGTCGCGGTGCACGATGCCGTGCTGGTGCGAGTAGGCGAGTGCCTCCAGGACGCCGGAGACGATGATGAGGGCCTGCTCGGGCCCGGGTGCCTCGGCGCTGAGCAGCAGGTCGCGGATGGTGCGGCCCTCGACCAGCTCCATCACGATGTACGGCACGGGCCGGCCGGAGACCAGGTCCTCGCCGGAGTCGTACACGGCCACGATGGCATGGTGGTTGAGACCGGCGACCGACTGCGCCTCGCGGGTGAAGCGGGCCTTGGAGACCGGGTCCTCCGCGAGGTCGGCGCGCAGCAGCTTCACCGCGACCGTGCGGCCGAGCCGTACGTCCTCCGCGGCGAAGACCTCCGCCATGCCGCCGCGTCCCAGACGGTGCGTCAGACGGTAACGACCGTCGCCGACGACACCGCCGACGCCCCAGGACTCCGCTGCCGAGTCCGGCACACCGCCGCCTGCTCCGGATTCGGGTGCCATCAGTCCTCGCCGTCGTCTGTCGTGCCGTGTCCAGTCGTCACGCTACAGGCTCCGTACGACATCACGGTCCGAGATGGACCGGCCATCCAACCCCGCCCCCGTACACCTGTGCAAATTCGGTGACGGTGTCCGGCCGCGGCCGAAACGCTTCGGGGAGGGTTCCTGTGCAGAGGGTCACGGAACGGGCACCCGGCTTGACGTGTCACTGCCCTCGGGCAGACTTGGCCGAGAAAATCCGGATCAACGCCGCCACGCGCGCGTAGGGGGAAGCACAGATGAGCCAGGACGGCGCACAGGGCCGCTATGCGGGCGGTTCGGTCGCGGGCGGCCGGTACCAGCTGCGCGATCTTCTCGGCGAGGGCGGCATGGCGTCCGTGTACCTGGCCTACGACAGCGCGCTGGACCGGCAGGTCGCCATCAAGACGCTGCACACCGAACTCGGCCGGGAACAGTCGTTCCGCGAGCGCTTCCGCCGCGAGGCGCAGGCCGTCGCGAAGCTGTCGCACACCAACATCGTCTCGGTCTTCGACACCGGCGAGGACACCCTCGACGGCGCCGTCATGCCGTACATCGTCATGGAGTACGTGGAGGGCCAGCCTCTCGGCTCGGTCCTCGCGGCGGACGTGCAGCAGTACGGCGCGATGCCGGCCGACAAGGCGCTCAAGGTCACGGCCGACGTGCTGGCCGCCCTGGAGGTCAGCCACGAGATGGGCCTGGTCCACCGCGACATCAAGCCCGGCAACGTCATGCAGACCAAGCGCGGCGTGGTCAAGGTCATGGACTTCGGCATCGCGCGGGCCATGCAGTCCGGCGTCACCTCCATGACGCAGACCGGCATGGTCGTCGGCACCCCGCAGTACCTCTCCCCCGAGCAGGCCCTCGGGCGCGCGGTGGACGCCCGCTCCGACCTTTATTCGGTCGGCATCATGCTCTTCCAGCTGCTGACGGGCCGCCTGCCCTTCGACGCCGACTCCCCCCTCGCCATCGCCTACGCGCACGTGCAGGAGGAGCCGGTCGCCCCGTCGACCGTCAACCGGTCGGTGACGCCGGCGATGGACGCGCTCGTCGCCCGCGCGCTGCGGAAGAACCCGAACGAGCGGTTCCCGAGCGCGGCGGCCATGCGCGACGAGTGCCTGCGGGTGCTGTCGGCGGGCCAGACGGGCGCGCCGGTCATCGTCCAGGGCGGTCCGGTCAGCAGCGGCGCGGGCGTCGGCTCGGCGGTCTTCCCGCCGGTCGGCCAGACCCCGCCGCCCACTCCGCACGGACTGCAGCAGCCGTACCAGCCGCCGACGCCGCAGCCCGGCCCGTACGGCCCCACGACCCCGGCGCCCGGCCCCGCGTACGGCTACCCCCAGCAGGCCCCGACGCCGGCGCCCTACGCGTCCGCGCCGACCCCCGCGCCCTACGCCACCGCTCCCACGCCCGCGCCGTACGCGCCCGCCCCGGCTCCCGCGCCGTACGCGACCGGACCCGCGCCCGTCGCGTCCGGCGGCTCCCGGCGGAACACCCCGGTGCTCGTCGGCGCGATCGTCGTCGCCCTCCTCGCCGTCGGCGGCCTCCTCGTGGCGCTCAACCTCGACGAGGAGAAGGACCCGCAGGCGGGCGGCACCGGCGGGACCGACACCCAGCAGAGCCAGACGGCGGCCCCCGGCCACAAGGGCCCCGACCTGACCAAGACCATCGACACCAAGAAGTGCATGCAGCCGGAGGAGTCCAGCGACGACCCCGAGAAGTTCGAGGCGCCCAACTTCACCTACAAGAACCTCCAGTCGGTGAAGGCGTGCGTCCAGGCGGCCGGGTGGAAGATCATGACCCAGACGCCGGTGGACGAGTCGACGTACGGCGAGGGCACGGTCCTCGAGCAGTACCCGCCGGCCGGCCAGGACATCACCGACAAGGACGCCGAGTTCACCCTCAAGGTCTCGACGGGCAACCCGCCGCAGTAGCGGACGCCCCGTACGGCGGTGGCCGAGCCGCCACCGCCGTACGCCCGGCACCACCTCCGTACGCCCGGCACCACCGCCGTACGCCCGGCGCCCCGTACGTCTGCCGACCCCTCAGTACGCCCGCCCGGCGACCCCGCCGTACGCCTGCCGACCCAGCCCGGATGCCGGAAACGTCCCATCATGTGACGCTGAGTTGACTACCTCGGCGGCTCGGCACGGGAGGGGGTCACCCGGTGACTCCAGCAGTCCGCAGGGCACGCGCGCGGGCTCTCGGCCCCGCGCTCACCTGCGCGTTCGTCGGCGCGTGCGCCCTGTACGCCGCGCCCCTCGCCCATCCGGCCGACCCTCCGCACACCGCGGTGGGCACCACGGCCCCGACGCCCGCGCCCACCGGCACCACCCCGGCAGCGCCCTCCGCGTCACCCTCCTCCACCGCGCCGTCCGCGACCGCTCCGTCCGCGACCGCGACCGCTCCGGCCACGGGCACCGGCACCGCCTCACCGGGCCGCACCGGAACGGCCGGCACGCCGGCATCCCCGGCACCCGCGCCCACCGGCACCGGCACCGGCGCCCTCTCGGGCTCCCCGACCCGGCCGGGCGCCGGGCCGAGCGCCGAGCCGAGTGACGCTCCCGCGCCGAGCGGCTCCGCCTCGCTGGCGGGACGGCCGGCCGGGGAGGGGCGGCCGCGGCCCGGCCGCTCCGAGGCGGCCCCGGCGAGTGAGACGGCCCCGTCGCCGGGCCCCTCTCGTACCGAAACCGCTACAGACGAAGGGGGACAGGAGGCCGCCGAGGAGGAGCCGGAAGCGGTACCCGAGGAGGATGCGATGCCGCCCGAGGCGGCGCCGGCCACCCTGCCGGCCGCCGGGTCCCGGCTGGCGGCCGAAGCCTCGCCCACCCTCGTCGACCAGCGGATTCCGGTCCTCACCCTGGGCGCGGGGCTGGCGCTGATGGGGCTCGGGATCGGCTTCCTCGGCCTCCGGATGCGCCGCCGCTGAGCCTCCCGAGGACCGCCCGGTCCCCCTTGAGACGGAGCTGCCGCTTCCGTCTCAGGACGGTTGTCCGCGACGACATACCCGGTATACATACTGAGTATGTCGATCCGCCATGGGCTCCTCGCCCTCCTCGAACGCGGCCCTCGCTACGGCTCCCAGCTCCGCACGGAGTTCGAGTCCCGCACCGGTGCCACCTGGCCGCTCAACGTCGGCCAGGTCTACACGACCCTCAATCGCCTGGAACGCGACGGGATGGTCGCGCAGAGCGGCGAGGACGCGGCCGGGCACGCGCTCTACGCGATCACCGACAACGGTCGCACCGAGCTCAGGACCTGGTTCGAGAAGCCGGTGGACCGCACCAGCCCCGCCCGTGACGAGCTGGCCATCAAGCTCGCGATGGCCGTGGGCGCACCGTCCGTCGACATCCGCGACGTCATCCAGTCCCAGCGCCGGCACACCGTCCAGGCCATGCAGGACTACACCCGACTCAAGGCCCAGGCCCTCGCCGCCGTCGAGAGCGGCGGCGCCCGGGAGCGCGACGACGTGGCCTGGCTGCTCGTCCTGGAGCAGCTGATCTTCCAGACCGAGGCCGAGGCCCGCTGGCTCGACCACTGCGAGTCCCGGCTCATCCGCCTGTCGGCGACCGCGCCGGCGGCCCCGGCCGCCCCCGTCACCGCGGCCGCCCCGCGGACGCCGGACGCGGCAGGCACCCCGACCACCGGTGCGCCCGGAGCGCGTTGACCGCACGCTCGCGCTCCGCCCGTACCGCCGACGCACCACCGTCCACCGCACGCTCCGTGCCCGGCCGTCCGCCGGGTACGTCCCAAGGGGGGACCCCTCGATGTCCACACAGCAGCCCGTGCTGCAACTCCAGAACCTGACCCGTGTCCACGGCTCCGGCGCCACCGAGGTGCACGCCCTGCGCGGGATCGACCTCGCCGTGTACCCGGGCGAACTCGTCGCCGTCATGGGCCCGTCCGGCTCCGGGAAGTCCACGCTGCTCACCATCGCGGGCGGCCTCGACACCCCCAGCTCGGGCCGGGTGATCGTCGAGGACACCGACATCACCACCGCGACCGTCAAGCAGCTCGCCGCCCTGCGCCGCCGCAGCATCGGCTACGTCTTCCAGGACTACAACCTCATCCCGGCCCTGACCGCCGCCGAGAACGTCGCCCTCCCCCGCGAGCTGGACGGGACCTCCGCCCGCAAGGCGCGCGTCGAGGCCGCGGCCGCCCTGGAGGAGATGGGGCTCGGCCACCTGGCCGACCGCTTCCCCGACGAGATGTCGGGCGGCCAGCAGCAGCGGGTGGCCATCGCCCGCGCGCTCGTCGGCGACCGCCGGCTCGTCCTCGCCGACGAGCCGACCGGCGCCCTCGACTCCGAGACCGGGGAGTCCGTGCTCGCCCTGCTCCGCTCGCGCTGCGACGCGGGCGCCGCCGGTGTCCTCGTCACCCACGAGCCGCGGTTCGCGGCCTGGGCGGACCGCGTCGTGTTCCTCAGGGACGGTGCCATCGTCGACCAGACCGTGCGCAGCGACGCCGACTCGCTCCTGTCGGGCCAGGTGGCCGAGGCGTGAAGACCTGGTTCCACTCCTGGCGGGCCGCCATCCGCATCGCCCGGCGCGACGCCTGGCGCTCCAAGGGCCGCAGCGCCCTCGTCCTCGCGATGATCGCCCTTCCCATCCTCGGCGTCAGCGCCCTCGACCTGACCTACCGCAGCTCCGAACTCTCCCCCGCCGAGCGGGTGGAGCGGTCGATCGGCGCGGCCGACGCGCGCCTCAAGGACGCCCAGACGGGCGGTGTCCCGATCCTCCAGGACCCGACGGGCGACATGACCGCGCCGGCCAAGGAGCCCGGGAACGGGTCCTGGCCGAGCGGTTCCACCGATGTCGCCGGGGCCGTCCCCTCCGGCTCCACCGTCCTCACGGACGGGGCCGGTTCGGCGAAGCTGACGACGGTCCACGGTCTGCTCATGACGGAGGTGCGCGAGCTCAAGGCGTCCGACCCCGTCGCCCGCGGGATCATGACGCTCCTCGACGGGCGTTTCCCGGAGAAGGGCGACGAGGTCATGGCCACCTCGCACTTCCTGGAGACCAGCGGTCTGTCGGTCGGCTCGACCCTTTCCGCCCGCAACTTCGATCGCCCGTATCGGATCGTCGGCTCCTACGAACTTCCCGACTCGCTCGACGCCGACCAGGTCAACGCGCTGCCGGGAGCGTTCCTCGCCCCGTACGGGAAGGCCGTCGAGAAGGCCGGCCTGCCGGCGCCCGACACCTCCGTCTCGTACCTGGTGCGCAAGCCGGGTGGTTTCACGTGGAACACCGTGCAGCAGATCAACACCAAGGGCGTCACCGTCGTCTCGCGCGCCGTGCTGCTCGACCCGCCCGCCAGGTCCGAGGTACCGCTGTTCCAGAAGGGCGGCTACGCCGATTACGGGTCCAGCTCGGCGGCCAGTGCCTCCGATCTCGCCGCCCTCGGCACCGTCGTCGGCCTGGCCATGCTGGAGATCTGCCTCCTCGCCGGACCCGCGTTCGCCGTCGGCGCCCGCCGCTCGCGCCGCCAGCTCGGTCTGGTCGGGGCCAACGGCGGCGCCCGCAGCCACATCCGTGCCATCGTGCTGAGCGGCGGTCTGGTCATCGGCTTCGCCGCCGCCGTCACCGGCACCGTCCTCGCGGTGATCCTGACCCTGCTGCTCCAGCCGGTCCTCGAAGACACCATGGGCCAGCGGTTCGGGGCCTTCGACGTCCGGCCCGTCGAACTGCTCGGCATCGCGCTGCTCGCGGTCCTGACCGGCCTGCTCGCCGCGATCGTCCCGGCCGTCACCGCCTCCCGGCAGACCGTGCTCGCCTCGCTCACCGGCCGGCGCGGTGTCCGCCGCAGCAGCCGGGTGCTGCCCCTGGTCGGCCTCGCGGCCGTCCTGGTCGGCGGCGCGATCGCCCTCTTCGGCTCGCTCGTCAGCGAGCAGTTCGTCATCGTGGCGGGCGGCTCCGCCATCGCCGAGCTGGGCGTCGTCGCCATGACCCCGGCCCTGGTCGGCCTGTTCGGGCGGACCGGACGCTGGCTGCCGCTCTCCCCGCGCCTCGCGCTGCGGGACGCCGTCCGCAACCGGGGCCGCACGGCGCCGGCCGTCGCCGCCGTCCTCGCCGCCGTCGCGGGCACGGTCGCCGTCTCCACGTACATGGCCAGCAGCGAGGCCGAGAACAGGGCCGACTACGTGCCCCTGCTGCCGTACGGCGTCGCCTCCGCCTTCGTCCCCGAGGAGGGCGGCCGGGACGTCCCCGCCGTCCGCGAGGCCATCCAGCGGGCCTTCCCCGTCGAGGTCACCGCCGACGTCGAGCGGGTCTCGGTCGGCAACCCCGGCTGCGCGCGGTGGGACGAGGGCGCCGGCTGCGGCCGCTACGAGGTCGTCGTCCCCCGGGCGAACGAATGCCCGCTGTACGCGTTCTCCCCGGACGGCAGCGACCCCGCGGAGAAGTACACGCCCGAGCAGCGGCGGAAGATGCGCACCGACGACTGGCGGTGCAAGGAGTCCGCGAGCAGCGGCATGTACATCACGGACGGCGGCCTGCTCGTCGGTGACACCGCCGTGCTCCAGGTCCTCGGCGTCGACGATCCCGCGACCGTGAAGGCCCTCGCCGACGGCAAGGTCGTCGTCTTCAACCGCTCCCTCGTCGACGAGAACGGCACCCTCGGGATCAAGCAGATCACCGACGTCGCCGCCGCCCAGAAGGCCGCCGACGAGAACCGCCCCGTCCCCGGCAAGGTCGGCTCCCTGCCCGCCTACCTGGTGCCCGGCGACAAGGCGTCGTACGGCCTCCAGGCCCTCATGACCCCGGCCACCGCCAAGGCCGCCGGCCTGGCCACGGTGCCGATGGGCGTGTACGTCAGCACCGACCGGCTCCCGAACAGCGAGCAGCGCCAGAAGCTCGACGGTGACATCGCCAAGCTCGGCAGCGCCGTCGAGTTCCACCTGGAGGAAGGATTCGTCAACCGCGACAGCATCATCCTCATCTCGCTGGCCGTCTTCGCCGGCCTGGTCACCATCGGCGCGGCCGGCATCGCCACCGGTCTCGCCCAGGCCGACGCCGAGGCCGACCTGAAGACGCTCGCCGCCGTGGGCGCCCCGCCCCGGGTCCGCCGCACACTCAGCGGGTTCCAGTGCGGAACCGTCGCCGCGATGGGCGTGATCCTCGGCTCGGCAGCCGGACTGCTGCCCGCCGTGGGCCTCCTGCTCACCCAGGAGCGCGTGCAGATCCGCTACTACGAGGAGAGCCTCGCCCAGGGCTGGAGCGGCGACGCCACCCCGCCCGACCTGCCGATCATCGTCCCCTGGGAGACGCTGGCCGGCCTGCTCGTCGCCGTCCCGCTGGGCGCCGCCCTGCTCGCCGCCCTCGTGACCCGCTCGCGCGGCGCGCTGGCCCGGCGCGCGGCGACCTGACGGACCTCGTCCCGACCTGTGCCCCTGTACGAGGGTGGATCACCCTCGTACAGGGGCACACCAGTGGGTGACGCGATGTGTACGAGAGAATGGCGGCATGGAGATGCCGAGGAATGACAGGTCGCAGGAGAGCCCCCAGGTCCTCATCGTGGGACAGGACGGGATGGCGCTCGGCGGCACTCAGGGCGACGACGAACCCCGCGAGGTCCCGGTGACGGAAATGGTCGAGCAGCCTGCGAAGGTCATGCGGATCGGCAGCATGATCAAGCAGCTCCTGGAGGAAGTACGCGCGGCACCTCTCGACGAGGCCAGCCGGGTCAGGCTCAAGGACATCCACGCCAGCTCGGTGAAGGAGCTGGAGGACGGGCTCGCGCCCGAACTGGTCGAGGAGCTGGAGCGGCTCTCGCTGCCCTTCACGGACGAGGCGATCCCCTCCGAGGCGGAGCTGCGCATCGCGCAGGCCCAGCTGGTGGGCTGGCTGGAAGGCCTCTTCCACGGCATCCAGACGGCGCTGTTCGCCCAGCAGATGGCGGCCCGTGCCCAGCTGGAGCAGATGCGGCGCGCCCTCCCGCCGGGCGCGTCCCACGACGAGGACGACGACGACCGCGGCCACGGCCACGCGGTGCGCTCGGGACCGTACCTGTAGATCCGTTCGATCCGTTCGTACGGAGGAGGGGCCCGGCACGGCGCCCGTTCGGGGCCTTGTCCACAGGTCCCGCCGGTACGGAGAAGGGGCCCGGCACAGTTCGTGTGCCGGGCCCCTTCGTCGTCCTCGCCGTGCCGGGCGTCAGCCCCGGGGGGCGAGCAGCAGCACCTTGCCGACGTGACCGCCGGAATCCAGCGCCCGGTGCCCGTCGGCGGCCTCCGGCATCGGCACCGTACGGTCGACGACCGGCTTGACCGTGCCCGCGCCGATCAGGGGCCAGACGTGCTCGCGGACGGCGGCGACGATCGCCGCCTTCTCCTGCGCGGGCCGGGAGCGCAGCGTGGTCGCCATGACGGCCGCGCGCTTCGCGAGCAGCGCCCCGAGGTTCAGCTCGCCCTTCACCCCGCCCTGGAGACCGATGATCACCAGCCGGCCGTTCACGGCCAGCGCCTTCACGTTCCGCTCCAGGTACTTGGCGCCCATGATGTCCAGGATGACGTCCGCGCCCGCCCCGTCCGTCGCCTTGGCCAGCTCCTCGACGAAGTCCTGCTCGCGGTAGTCGATGAGGACGTCCGCGCCCAGCTCGGCGCAGCGCGCCAGCTTCTCCGGACCGCCGGCCGTGACCGCGACCCGCGCACCGACCGCCTTCGCCAGCTGGATCGCCATCGTGCCGATGCCGCTCGCGCCGCCGTGCACGAGCAGCGTCTCGCCCGGCCGCAGATGCGCGATCATGAAGATGTTGGACCAGACCGTGCACGCGACCTCGGGGAGCGCGGCGGCCGTGGCCAGGTCGACGCCCTCCGGCACCGGAAGGAGCTGGCCGACCGGGACCACGACCTTCTCCGCGTAGCCACCGCCGGCGAGCAGGGCGCAGACCTCGTCGCCGACGGACCAGCCCGACACCCCGGGGCCGAGGGCCGCGATCCGGCCCGAGCACTCGAGGCCGGGATAGGGGGAGCTCCCCGGCGGCGGGTTGTAGAAGCCCTGGCGCTGGAGCAGATCGGCGCGGTTGACCGCGCTGGCCACCACCTCGACGAGGACCTCGCCCTCGCCGGGTACGGGATCGGGCACCTCGTCCCAGACGAGTGCCTCGGGGCCACCGGGTTCCGGAATCGTGATCGCATACATGGCGGCGAGGCTACTCCCGCCGCGCCCGCAGGCCGTGTTCAGTCCTCCGGCGGCGTGGAGAGCGGGGTCACCGGTGCGGCGCGGACGATGGTGATCACCCGGTCCGTGAGCTGGAGCGGGCTGGCCGCGGGGTCGTCGTAGCCGAGCAGCCGGTGGCCGCGGAGCACGCTCACCACCAGGTCCTCGGTCTCCCGCACGCTCTTGCCGGCCTCGCTCTTGGTCACCGGGCGTTCGACGAGGTCGAGGCCCGAGCCCTGCTGGATCAGGTCCTCCATCACGGTGCCCGCGCTGGGGCTCAGGACGGAGAGGCCGAGCAGGCGCCCGGCGGCGCTGGCGCTGGTGATGACCGCGTCGGCGCCGGACTGGCGGAGCAGCGGTGCGTTCTCCTCCTCGCGGACCGCGGCGACGATCTTCGCGCCCCGGTTGAGCTGCCGGGCCGTCAGGGTGACCAGGACGGCCGTGTCGTCGCGCTGGGTGGCGATGACGATCTGACGGGCCCTCTGCACCTCGGCGCGGAGCAGCACGTCACTGCGGGTCGCGTCGCCGATGACGCCGACGAAGCCGTCGGCGTTCGCCGTCTCGATCACCTTGGTGGAGGGATCGACGATGACGATCTGTTCCTTGTGGAGCCCCGTGGCGCAGAGGGTCTGGATCGCGGACCGCCCCTTCGTCCCGAAGCCGACGATGACGGTGTGGTCGCGCAAGGTGGACCTCCAGCGGTTCAGCCGGAACTCCTCCCGGGTCCGCTCGGTGAGGACCTCGAGAGTGGTGCCGACCAGGATGATCAGGAAGAGCACGCGCAGGGGCGTGACGAGCAGGATGTTGGCGAGCCGGGCCGAGTCGCTGTACGGAACGATGTCGCCGTATCCGGTCGTGGAGAGCGTGACGGTCGCGTAGTAGGCGGAGTCGAGGAGGTCGAGCGTCTCGTCGGCGTTGTCGTGGTAGCCCTCGCGGTCGACGTACACGATGACGACCGTGAGGATCAGCACGCCGAGCGCCATGAGGAGCCTCTTGCCGACCTGGCGGAGCGGCTTCTCCACGACCCGGCGCGGCAGCCTGACCGTCGGGCCCGAGATCCTCTCTTCGGCGTGGCGGGCCATCACGTCACGGCTGGGAAGTTTCACGTGAAACACGCTCCTTGGGCCGGAGCGGCCCCCGCCGCCGGCCACGGAAGGTCGAGGACGGTCAGCTCCTGGCCGGGCAGTGCGCCGCCCGGAGGGACGACGGCCATACCGTCGGCCGCGGCGATGCCCCGGAGCATGGCCGGTCCGTTGAAGTGGAGGGGAACGGCCCGTCCGCCGTGGCGGACGACCGGGACGAGCCGGGTGTCATGGGGATGCCCGTGCACCTCGCCGGCCACGGGGGAGCTGCTCTCGGCGAGGGCGCTCCCGGCCAGGGCCGCGAGCAGCGGCTCGGCGAGGGTGAGGAGCCCGGAGACGGCGGCGAGCGGGTTGCCGGGAAGCCCGACGAGGTGACGGTCGCCGCCCAGGGACGCCAGGAGCATCGGATGGCCCGGTCGGACCTGCACGCCGTCGACCAGGAGGGTCGCCCCCGCCTTGTCGAGCACGCGGTGGACGTGGTCCACCGGGCCCGCGGCGGTACCGCCCGTGGTGACGACCAGGTCGGCGGGGGATCCGGTGACGGCCGCGTACAGCTCCTCGGCGTCGTCGCCGATCCGGCGGGTGCCGAGCACCTCGGCGCCGAGCGCCTCCAGCCAGGGGCCGAGCATCGGGCCGAGCGCGTCCCGGATGAGGCCCTCGCGGGGCAGCCCCGCCGTGAGCAGCTCGTCGCCGAGGACCAGGATCTCCACCTTCGCGCGGGGGCGTACGCGCAGCTCGTCGTAGCCCGCGGCGGCGGCGAGGCCCAGCACCGCGGGGGTCACGGCACTGCCCGCCGGAAGCAACTCGTCCCCGGCCCGGCACTCCTGCCCCCGGGGACGGATGTCCTGCCCCTCCAGGACCTCGCGAAGGGCATGCAGCACGAGCCCGGTGGTGGTGGCGGGAGCCGATCCGGCGGAGTCGGAAGTCGCTGCGATGGCCCCTGGGGTGGATCCGGAGGCGGCGCCCGGCGTCGATCCGGCGGCGGCGCCCGGCGTCGATCCGGCGGCGGCGCCCGGCGTGGTGGGACCGGGTGTCTCCGGTCGCTGGGGCTGTTCGGTCCGCTCGATCCGCTCGGTCCTGGCGTGCTCGCTGCGGATGACGGCGGTGGTCCCGGGAGGGACGCGAGCGCCGGTGGCGATCCGTACGGCCTCCCCTTCGGCCGGTACGACGCCGGGCGCGCGCCCGGCGAGGACCGCGCCCTCCTCGCGTACGGCCCAGGGGCCGGGACCCACGACGGCCCAGCCGTCCATGGCGGAGGTGTCGAAGGAGGGCAGGTCGGTGAGGGCCGCGAGCGGCTCGGCGACGATCCGCCCGAGCGCCCGCCCGAGCGGGACGGCCACCGGCTCCCGGTCGGCCGCGGCACGGACGGCGCTCCCGGCGAGGACGGCGGCGGCCCGCGCCTCCGGCCACGGGGTGGCGCGGTGCGGCCGGTCCGCCTTCACCGGGACGCCGGGGACGGTACCGGCACCGGAGACCACGGGGGTCCCGGAGGCCGCCGGAGCCCCGGAAGCCGCCGGGGTCCCCGTGGCCGCCGGAGCCACGGCGGGCTGTTCCGCCAGGGGGACGGGTTCCGTCGGACTCATCCGGCCTCGTCCTGCTCGGCGGCCCAGCGCTGGGCCAGCGCCGCGGCCTTGCGGGCGGCCTCGGCGACCGCCTCCGGGCCGCCCTCGGGACCCGAGAGCGCCGCCGCGTACCCGACCAGGAACGTGGTCAGGGGTGCGGCGGGGCGGGCCACGCCGTGCGCGGCGTCACGGGCGAGATCGAGGAGCACGCCGGTGTCGACGTCCAGCTCGATGCCCAGTTCGTTCTTGACTGCGGTGATCCATTCGTCCAGCACGGTCCCATGCTCCCTGATGCGGGCCCGGGCGATGGCGATGTCCTCCCAGGTGTCGCAGTCGAAGGAGGCCAGGGGCCCCGCGGGGACCCGGAGGGGGCGGAGGGCCCGCGTGAGCCCGCGCAGCGGCAGGTCCGCGAGGCCGCCGTGGTCCGCGGTGAGCCGGGCGAGTTCGCGGCGCAGCGGGTCGGACCGGTACGCGGCGACCAGCGGCTGGTCCCGGCCGTCCGTGTCGGCGAGGAGGGCGACCTCGGCCTCCGGGGCCGCGGCGAGGGCGTCGAGGAGGCGCCGGACGGTGGCGGCGTCGAGGAAGGGGAGGTCCGCGGAGAGGACGAGGAGGACGTCGGCCTCCGTCTGCCGCGTTCCGGCGTCGAGGGCGGCCAGCGGGCCGCCGCCGGGCGGGTCCTCCCTGGTCCAGCGGACCGGGCGGACGGTCGGGCGCGGGTCGCCGACGACCACGGTCCGGCCGGCGTCGGAGCAGGCCGCGAGCACCCGGTCGAGCAGGGTCCGGCCCCCGACCCGTACCCCGGGCTTGTCGGAGCCGCCGAGGCGCCGGGCGGCTCCCCCGGCGAGCACGACGGCGTCGTATGCGGTGGTCACCCCAGCAGTATGGGCCGAGGGGGGTCGTGGACGTCCGGCCCGTCCCACGGAGAGAGACGGGCCGGACGATCCGTCAGACCGTGCGGAGCAGCACCGCCGGCTGCTCGACGCAGTCCGCCACGTACCGCAGGAAGCCGCCCGCCGTGCCGCCGTCGCAGACGCGGTGGTCGAAGGTGAGCGAGAGCTGCACCACCTGGCGGACGGCCAGTTCGCCCTGGTGCACCCAGGGCTTGGGGATGATCCGCCCGACGCCGAGCATGGCCGCCTCGGGGTGGTTGATGATCGGCGTGGAGCCGTCGACCCCGAACACCCCGTAGTTGTTCAGGGTGAACGTGCCGCCGGTCAGATCGGCCGGGGTCAGCGCGGACTCCCGGGCGGCCTCCGTCAGCCGGGCGAACTCGGCCGTCAGCGACTCGGCCGTGCGCCGCCCCGCGTCCTTGACCACGGGGACGACCAGACCGCGCGGGGTCTGGGCGGCGAAGCCGAGGTGCACGGACGGCAGCCGGACGATCTCCCGGGCTGCGGTGTCCACCGTGGAGTTGAGCTCGGGGAACCGGTCCAGGGCGTGGACGCAGATCCGGGCGAGGAGCGCGAGCAGCGAGATCTTCGGCCCGCCCGCCGCGTTCATCGCCGCCCGGGCCGCCATCAGTTCGGTCGCGTCGGCGTCGACCCAGCAGGTCGCGTCCGGGATCTCCGTACGGCTCCGGGACAGCTTGTCCGCCACCGCGCCCCGGATCCCGCGCAGCGGAATCCGCTCGCCGGCCGCCGCGACGGGGGTCGCGACCGGGCTCGGGGCGGGCGCCGGGGCGGCGACCGGCCGTTCGAGGGCCGCGATGGCCAGCTCCACGTCGGCCCGCAGGATCAGCCCCTCGGGACCCGATCCGGGCACCTCCCGCAGGTCGATCCCCCGGTCCCTGGCCAGCTTCCGCACGAGCGGCGAGATGACGGGCACCGGGCCCGCCTGCCCGGCGGACACGAGGGCCACGGGGGCCTGGACCGCCGCGGGCACCGGAGCGGCGACCGGAGCGGCGACGGGCGACTGGGCGGCGGCCGGGTTCGCGTGCCGGACCCGGCGGCGGCGGGCGGCGGGCTCGGCCGTGCCGTACCCGACGAGCACGTTGCCCGAGTACTCCGAGGAGACGGCTTCCGCGGCGGCGGACCCGCCCGCCGTGGGTGCCGCTTCGGGAACGGCCTCCGCGAGCTCCTCGGGCGCGCCCGTGCCGCCGACGGCGACCGTCAGGAGCGGTGCGCCGACGGGCAGTTCGGTGCCCTCCTCGCCGTACCGGGCGGTGACGACACCGCCGTACGGGCAGGGCACCTCGACCATGGCCTTGGCCGTCTCGACCTCGACGACCGGCTGGTCGATGGCGACGACGTCGCCGACGGCGACCAGCCAGCGCACGATCTCGGCCTCGGTGAGTCCCTCACCGAGGTCCGGCAGCTTGAACTCCAGCACCTGGGCCATCAGTTCCCCGCCTCCCACTGGAGACGCGCCACCGCGTCGAGGACCCGGTCCACGCCCGGCAGGTGGTGCCGTTCCAGCATCGGCGGCGGATACGGGATGTCGAAGCCCGCGACCCGCAGCACCGGTGCCTCCAGGTGGTGGAAGCAGCGCTCGGTCACCCGGGCGGCGATCTCCGCACCGGGGCCGCCGAAGCCGGTCGACTCGTGGACGACGACCGCGCGGCCGGTGCGCCGCACCGAGGCGCAGACGGTCTCGTCGTCGAAGGGCACGAGGGAGCGGACGTCGACGACCTCCAGGTCCCAGCCCTCGGCCTGGGCGGCCTCGGCGGCCTCCAGGCAGACCGGCAGCGAGGGGCCGTAGGTGATCAGGGTGGCGCCGGTGCCCTGGCGCCGCACGACGGCCTTGCCGATCGGCTCGACGGGCGCGGGCGCCTCGGGGGACCAGTCGGACTTGGACCAGTAGAGCCGCTTGGGCTCCAGGAAGACCACCGGGTCGTCGGAGGCGATGGCCGCGCGCAGCAGCCCGTAGGCGTCCTCGACGGTGGCCGGGGTGACGACGTGCAGTCCCGGGGTGGCCGTGTAGTAGGCCTCGGAGGAGTCGCTGTGGTGCTCGACGCCGCCGATGCCGCCGCCGTACGGGACGCGGATGACGATCGGCATCGGCACCGCGCCGCGGGTGCGGTTGCGCATCTTCGCCACGTGCGAGAGCAGCTGCTCGAACGCCGGGTAGGCGAAGGCGTCGAACTGCATCTCGACGACGGGCCGCAGGCCGTACATGGCCATGCCGACGGCCGCGCCGAGGATGCCGGCCTCGGCCAGCGGCGTGTCCGTACAGCGGTCCTCGCCGAACTCCTTGGCGAGTCCGTCGGTGACCCGGAAGACGCCGCCGAGGGTGCCGACGTCCTCACCCATCACGTGGACGGTCGGGTCCTCGGCCATCGCGTCGCGCATGGCGCGCTGGAGCGCCTGCGCCATCGTGGCGGGCTTGGCCTTCCCGGCGGCCTTGGCCGCCGCGGGGCCGGTCGTCGCGGTCGTCATCACGCCTCACCCTCGGCTTCGAGCTCGGCGCGCAGCTGCGCCGCCTGTTCGCGCAGCTGCGTCGTCTGCTCGGCGTACACGTGGGAGAACAGCTCCATCGGGTCGAGCACCGGGTCGGCGTTCATCCGCTCGCGCAGCTCCGCGGCCATCGTCTCGGCGGCCTCCGCCGCCGCGCGCCGGCCGTCCTCGTCGAGCAGGCCGCGCTCGGTCAGTTCCCGTTCGAGGAGCAGGATCGGGTCGTGTGCCCGCCAGGTCTCGACCTCGCCGGCCGTCCGGTAGCGGGTGGCGTCGTCGGCGTTGGTGTGCGCGTCGATCCGGTAGGTGACGGCCTCGACCAGGGTGGGGCCGCCGCCGCGCCGGGCGCGGGCCACGGCCTCGGTCAGCACCTGGTGGACGGCGACCGCGTCGTTGCCGTCGACGAGCCGGCCCGGCATCCCGTATCCGACGGCCTTGTGGGCGAGGGAGGGGGCGGCGGTCTGCTTGGCGAGCGGCACGGAGATCGCGAAGCCGTTGTTCTGGACGAAGAAGACCACGGGGGCCTGCCAGACGGCCGCGAAGTTCAGGGCCTCGTGGAAGTCGCCCTCGCTGGTGCCGCCGTCGCCGACCATGGCGAGCGCGACGACGTCGTCGCCCTTGAGCCGGGCGGCGTGGGCGAGGCCCACCGCGTGCGGGAGCTGGGTGGCGAGCGGGGTGCAGAGCGGCGCGATGCGGTGCTCGTGCGGGTCGTACCCGGTGTGCCAGTCGCCGCGCAGCAGGGTCAGCGCCTGCACGGGGTCGAGGCCGCGGGCGACGGCCGCCAGCGTGTCGCGGTACGAGGGGAAGAGCCAGTCCCGCTCCTCCAGGGCGAGGGCGGCGGCGATCTCGCACGCCTCCTGGCCGGTGGTGGACGGGTACACGGCGAGCCGGCCCTGCTTGGTGAGGGCGGTGGCCTGCGTGTTGTACCGGCGGCCGCGGATCAGCTCCGCGTACAGCCGCAGCAGCAGCGCGGGGTCGGCGTCGGCCACGGCGTCCGTGCCGAGCACGCGCAGCGGCTCGGCGTCGGGCAGCAGCGGGGCGGGGTCGGTCCGCGGCTGCCACGCCGGCGGCGGGGTGGGCCGGTAGGCGTCGACGGCGGCGGGCGGCTCTTGGACTGTCGAACTGCGCTGTTGCAACGAGTCCACCTCCTCGTGGGAGCGGGCATAAGACCCGAAGGCGGGTGGCGCGAGTGTGGCGCGCCTCACCTACCGATTGTTCGGTCGTGGAGGCATTTTGGCTACAGGCACCTCCAGCCTGTGGACAAACGGTTCTCCACAGCCTGGGATAAGGGCAGGTCGTCCACCGGAGAGAGGCGGGGGCACATGGCGGATGAACAAATGGCCGAGGACTGGGAGCAGGTCGTCGCGCCGGGACCCGCGGCGGGGCTGCCGGGGCCGCCGGCGCGCCCGCTCGATGCGATCGACCGCGACATCCTGCGCATCCTGCAGACGGACGGTCGCGCCTCGATCCGCTCCGTGGCCGAGCGGGTGCACGTCTCCCGGGCCAACGCGTACGCGCGGATCAACCGGCTCATCGACGACGGGGTGATCCGCGGCTTCAGCGCGCGCGTGAACCACGAACGGGCGGGGCACGGCGCCTCCGCCTACATCACGCTCAAGATCGTCCAGAATTCCTGGCGGACCGTGCGCGAACAGCTCCAGGCACTGCCGGGAGCCGCGCACATCGCCCTGGTCAGCGGCGATTTCGACGTCCTGCTGCTCGTCCACACCCCCGACAACCGGACCCTGCGCGAGCTGGTGCTCACCAAGCTCCAGTCGATCCCCGAGGTCCTCTCCACCCGGACCCTGCTGGTCTTCGAGGAGACCGACCTCGACCCCGACCACCGGGACCCGGGCCGCTGACGGCCCCCACTGGGCCGTACGGGTGATCAGCGGGCGCACGGGGGCCGGCCGGGGGCCCGGAACAGGGCCGGGCCCGCCCACGGGCTTCAGCAGCCCGTACGACGGACCCGGTGGGCCCTACGAAGGTGACACGGCCCGTACGACGACGAGCGGGGCCCGCACGACCGCCAGCGGCCCGCACGACGGCCCCGCGGCGCCCGTGCGACAGGTCAGTGGGTCGCCCGGAGCCCGTCGAAGGCCAGGTGCACGACGGTCTCGGCGAGCTGGTCGCGCTCCGCGGTCGACTCCGGGTGCGGCCGGTACCACTCGACCAGTGAGTTGATCATGCCGAAGAGGAGCCGGGTGGCGAGCCGGATGTCCACGTCCGCCCGCAGGTCGCCCTCGGCGGCGGCGGCCTTCAGCAGGTCGGCCACCTTGTGGTCGAACTCGCGGCGCCGCTCCATCGCCCACCGCTCGGTCGCGGTGTTGCCCCGCACGCGCAGCAGCAGCGTCACGTACGGCAGCTCCGCTATCAGCACCTCGACGGTCCGCCGGGTCACGTACTCGACCCGCTCGACGGCCCGGCCGCGCTCGGCCCCCGGCTCGTCGAGGATCGCGAAGAGCCCGTCGAGCGCCCGGCTGACCGCCCGCCGCAGCAGCTCCTCCTTGCCGGACACGTGGTGGTAGATCGAGGACTTCGAGATCCCCGCGGCCTTGGACAGGTGCTCCATGGACGTGCCGTCGTAGCCGCGCTCGTTGAAGATCCGCACCGCGACCGAGAGCAGCGTCTCGGGGGTGTACGTGTCGCGCTTCGCCGTGGTCATCTGGAGTCCTCCCCGCCCTCGGCGGCCGCCCGGCGCACGAGGCCGAGCCCCGGCGCGTACCGGCCGGTCGTGTACCGCTTGTGCAGCTCCCGGAGCAGCCCGCAGGTGCGCCGGTGGCCGATCTTCCCGGTCCACTCCAGCGGTCCGGCCGGGTAGTTGACCCCGAGCCGCATCGCCGTGTCAATGTCTTCGGCGGTCGCAACGCCCCGATCGACCGCGTCGGCCGCGACGTCGGCCAGCATCGCGACCGTGCGGGCCACGATCATGCCCGGCACGTCCCCGATCACGGAGACCTTCTTGCCGAGCGCCTGGAAGAGCCCCACCGCCTCGGCGAGGACGCCGGGGTCGATGTCCTCGCGGGCCGACAGCACGATCCGGCTCGCGGCCGCATAGTCGTACGCGAGGTCGAAGTAGATGATGGCCTCCTCGTCGTACTCGAAGGAGGTCTCGCCGTCCGCGAGGCTGAGCTCGCCGCCGCCCGGCAGCTCGATGTGCGCGCCGCCCTTCTTGGTCAAGACGGTGATTCCGGCCGCCTCGAAGAGCCCCACCAGCGGATCCGCCGGCCCGAGGTCACCGCAGACGGTGATCCACTCGGGCGCCGCCGCCGGCGGCGCCGTGTGCGGCTCGGGCCGCTCGGCGCCCTCCGCGTACGAGAACCAGCCGTGGCCCGTCTTGCGGCCGAGCCGGCCCGACTCGACGAGCCGCCGCTGCGCGAGCGAGGGCGTGAACTTGGGGTCCTGGTAGAAGGACTCCCAGACCGAGCGGGTGACGGCCTCGTTCACGTCCTGGCCGATGAGGTCGGTCAGCTCGAACGGTCCCATGCGGAAGCCGCCGCACTCGCGCAGGGCGGCGTCGATGGTGGCGGGGTCGGCCCCGCCCTCCTCGAACACCCGCAGCGCCTCCGCGTAGAAGGGGCGGGCGACCCGGTTCACGATGAAGCCCGGGGTGTCCGCGCAGCGCACCGGCGTCTTGCCCCAGCCCTTCACCGTCTCGTACGCGCGCGTGGCGACGTCCGCGTCGGTGGCGAAGCCGCTGACGACCTCGACGAGCGGGAGCAGCGGCGCCGGGTTGAAGAAGTGCAGTCCGACGAAACGGCCGGGGAGCCCGAGTCCTCCCGCGATGGCGGTGACGGAGAGGGAGGAGGTGTTCGTGGCGAGCACGGTGTCGTCGCCGACGATCTTCTCCAGGTCGGCGAAGAGCCGCTGCTTGACCGCGAGGTCCTCGACGATCGCCTCGATCACGAGGGCGGCGTCGGCGAGCTCGGCGGGGTCCTCCGCCGCGTACAGCCGGCCGACGGCCGCTTCGCGCGCGGCGGCGTCGAGGCGCCCCTTCTCCACGAGCCGGTCCAGGCGCGCGGTGAGGGCCGCGACGGCTTCGGTCGCCCGGCCGGGGGCGCTGTCGTAGAGGCGCACGGGATGGCCCGCGACCAGGGCGACCTGGGCGATGCCCTGGCCCATGGTTCCGGTGCCGACCACGGCGACGGTGCGGTCCGGGCCCACGGCTGCGGTCTCACTGGCGGTCACGTCGTCGCTCCCCCTGACGGTCACGTTGGCGCTCATAGGAGTGATCCTCCCCGATGGGTTTTCCACAGGATCGACGGACCCCCTTGTCCCGACCGATCGTTCGGTTACTCTAACTCCGTACGCGTCTCCCTGCCCAGCTCGACGAGGAGTTGGTCCATCCATGGCCATCGCTCAGCTGACCACCGACCGTCTGGCCGAGAAGCACCGGTCCACGCTCGACCAGGCACTCGACACCATCCGCAGTCGTGCCTACTGGTCGCCGTACCCCGAGCACCCGAAGGCGTACGGCGCGGACGGCTCGCTCGACGCCGCGGCCGGCCTCGCCGCGCACCAGGCCCTGCTGAACACCCGCTTCGAGCTCGACCAGCCCGGCACGGACGGCTGGACCGGCGGCGAGACCTCGCCGTTCGGCCCGTCCCTGGGCATCGAGTACCCGCACGCCGACATCGACGTCCTGCTCCCCGCCATGCGCGCGGGCACGGCCGCCTGGCGGGACGCCGGGGCCGAGACCCGCGCCCTGGTCTGCCTGGAGATCCTCGCCCGGATCTCCGCCCGCACCCACGAGTTCGCCCACGCGGTCATGCACACCAGCGGCCAGGCGTTCATGATGGCGTTCCAGGCCGGCGGCCCGCACGCCCAGGACCGCGGCCTTGAGGCCGTGGCGTACGCGTACGCGGAGCAGACCCGCACCCCCGCCGGCCGGGCCGGCTGGTCCAAGCCCCAGGGCAAGCGCGACCCCCTGGAGCTCAGCAAGGAGTTCACCCCGGTCGGCCGCGGCATCGCCCTGGTGATCGGCTGCAACACCTTCCCCACCTGGAACGGCTACCCGGGCCTGTTCGCCTCGCTCGCGACCGGCAACCCGGTCCTGGTCAAGCCGCACCCGCGCGCGGTCCTGCCGCTCGCGCTCACCGTCCGGGTCGCCCGCGAGGTGCTCGCCGAGGCCGGCTTCGACCCGAACCTGGTGGCGCTCGCCGTCGAGCGCCCGGGCGAGGGCATCGCCAAGACCCTGGCCGTGCGTCCAGAGATCCGGATCATCGACTACACGGGCTCGACCGAGTTCGGCGACTGGCTGGAGGAGAACGCCCGCCAGGCGCAGGTCTACACCGAGAAGGCCGGCGTCAACACGGTCGTGGTCGACTCCACCGACGACTACAAGGGGATGCTGTCCAACCTGGCGTTCTCGCTGTCCCTCTACAGCGGCCAGATGTGCACCACCCCGCAGAACCTGCTGATCCCCCGCGACGGCATCACCACCGACCAGGGCCCCAAGTCGTACGACGAGGTCGTCGCCGACCTCGCGGGCGCGGTCGGCGGCCTGCTCGGCGACGACGCCCGGGCGAACGGCCTGCTCGGCGCCCTGGTCAACCCGGACGTGAAGGCGCGCCTGGAGGCCGCCGCCGGTCTGGGCGAGGTGGCGCTCGCCTCCCGCGAGGTGGTCAACCCGGAGTACCCGGACGCCGTGGTCCGCACCCCGGTCATCGTGAAGCTGGACGGCTCCAAGCCGGACGCCCAGGCCGCGTACTTCTCGGAGTGCTTCGGCCCGGTCTCCTTCGCCGTCTCGGTGGACTCCACCGCCGACGCCCTGGAGCTGCTCCGCCGCACGGTCCGCGAGAAGGGCGCCATGACCGTCGGCGCCTACACCACCTCGGCGGACACCGAGCGCGCGGTGGAGGAGGTCTGCCTGGAGGAGTCGGCGCAGCTGTCGCTGAACCTCACGGGCGGCGTGTTCGTGAACCAGACGGCCGCGTTCTCCGACTTCCACGGCTCCGGCGGCAACCCTGCGGCGAACGCGGCGCTGTGCGACGGCGCCTTCGTCTCCAACCGCTTCCGGGTGGTGGAGGTCCGCCGCCAGGCCTGACCCGGCGGGCGGTGCGGGGGCCCTCAGGGCCTCCGCACCCCCTCAGGGGGTCTCGATCTCCGCGTACCGCTGCACCCACGCGTGCATGGCGATGGCGGCGGCGGCCCCCGCGTTGATCGACCGGGTCGAACCGAACTGGGCGATCGAGCAGACCATCTCCACGTGCGCGCGGGCCTCCTCGGTGAGGCCGGGGCCCTCCTGCCCGAAGAGCAGCACACAGCGGCGGGGCAGCACGGTCCGCTCCAGCGGCACGGCGCCCGGCAGGTTGTCGATCCCGATGACGGGCAGGCCCTCGGCCGCCGCCCACGAGGTCAGCGACTCGGTGTCCGGGTGGTGCCGCACGTGCTGGTAGCGGTCGGTGACCATGGCACCGCGCCGGTTCCAGCGCCGCCGGCCCACGATGTGGACCTCCTTCGCCAGGAACGCGTTGGCGGTCCGCACCACCGACCCGATGTTGAAGTCGTGTCCCCAGTTCTCCACCGCCACGTGGAAGTCGTGGCGCCGGGTGTCCAGGTCCGCCACCACCGCCTCGTGCGTCCAGTACCGGTAGCGGTCCACGACGTTGCGCCGGTCGCCTCCGGCGAGCAGCTCGGGGTCGTACCGCTCGCCCTCGGGCCACGGGCGGGGGTGCGGCCCGACGCCGACCTCGGGGCCGAACCCCTCGTCGTACTGGACCGGCTCGGCGGTCCCGGCCCGCTCGGCCCGCTCGGCTCCTGGCTGCTCTTCGGTGGTGCTCACCCGACGAGGGTACGGGGACCCCGCTCCTCACCCGTACGGCGCTGCTCGGGCACCGCCTTCGCGGGGGGCCGCTTCAGGAGCCGGTCCCTGCCCCGCCCCGCCCGGGCGCCGAGCGCCACCAGGAAGGCCGTGGGCAGGAACACCGCGTCGGCGGAGATCATCGCGAGCGAGAAGACCGGCAGCCCGAGGAGCACGGCGATCCCGGCGTGCTCCAGCATCATCGCGACCAGCAGGACGTTCTTGACCTTGCGGTTGAAGAGCGTGAACGGGAAGGCGACCTGGACGATCACCGTGCCGTAGGTCAGCAGCATCACCATGATCCCGCTGGCGCCGAGCAGTCCCGAGACGGCGGGCCACGGCGAGAAGTAGTCGAGGTGGAGCGGGTAGAACAGCGCGGTGCCGTCCTGCCAGCGCGAGCCCTGGATCTTGTACCAGCCGGCCGTGGCGTAGATCAGGCAGACCTCGACCATGATCACGGCGAGGGCGGCGTTGTGCGCGAGGTGGGCGAGGGCGTCGAGCAGGATGCGCGGCTCCCCGGGCGCGTTCCGGCACACCACCCACCACAGCGCGTTCCCGAGCCACAGCACCCACATCAGCACCAGCAGCCACCACTCACCGGTGACGTCGGCGAACCAGGTGGCGGCGAGGAGGAAGCCGCCGAGCACGGTCCACAGCAGCGGACCGGCCAGGTCGCGGCGCTCGGGTTCGCCGGCCGCGGCCGCCCGTGCCTCGCGGGCCGCCCGCCGGGCGTCGAGGGACCAGACCTGGCCGCAGCGGGTCAGCACGAGGTAGATCGCGACGAGGTGGAGGACGTTGTCGCCGCCGTCGCCCACGAAGATGGAGCGGTTCTGCAGCGAGAGCACCCCGACCATGAACACCACGGACACGGCCCGGGTGCGCCAGCCCACCAGGAGCAGCACGGCGGAGAGCACCGCGAGCCCGTAGACCACCTCGAACCAGAGCCGCCCGTCCGACCACATGAGCACGGTGAAGGCGTGGTTGCCGGACATCAGCCGCCGGGCCATGTCCCAGGACCACGGGCCGTCGGGCCCGTACAGCTCGTTCCGGTGCGGAATCTCGCGCAGCAGGAAGAACAGCCACGTCAGCGAGAAGCCGATCCGCACGATCGCGGTCTGGTACGGGCCGAGGGAACGGCCCGTGACGGTCTGGACGGCCCAGGCGAGCCGCCGGTCGAAGGGTTCCCCCGCACGCACGCGCGTGGCGGCGGAAGCGTCCGCGGGCCCGCTCACCGGCGTCGGCTCGCCCCCAGGCGTCGGTCCGGTCAGCGGTGTCGGTCCGGCCACCGGCGTCGGTCCGGTCAGCGATGTCGGTCCGGCCACCGGCGTCGCCCCGCTCATGGGCGTCGGCTCGTTCATCGGCCCGCCTCCGTGCGGCTTCGGTCGGTTCCGGCGGGCCGGTCGGCGTCGGTGACCCGCCACCACGGGAGGTCGCGGTGGGACGGTGTGGCGTCGGTCTTCTCGGTGCTCCACCCGGGGGCGGGCACGGGGCGGGTGACGGTGCGCAGCTGGATGCGCCGCACGTCGGAACCGTGGAGCGACGGGTCGGAGTCCAGGCGGAGCAGCGCGATCCGGTGGATGTACCGCTCCGAGAGGCGGCCGCGCAGCCCGTTGGGGCGGTTGTCGTCGGAGTGCGAGCTCCGGTAGAAGTCCACCGCCCGGCGGAGCTCGTTCTGCTGCGAGTGGCTGGGGATCGGGTTGTAGCGGATCGCCGTGATGTCCTGGGCGGTCAGGTCGATCCAGTCGGTGGTGCGGAGCTCCCCGCCCTCGCCGGCGATCTCGGCGCGCACCTCCACGGAGAGGTTCTGCTGGAGCGGGTTCGGGGCGAAGAGCTTCCAGTTCTGTTCGAACTCGGGGTAGATCCAGTCGTCGACGGCCTGGCCGTGCCGCTGGGTCAGCGTGTTGGACGGCGCCACGTGCAGGAACACCATCGCCAGGTGGACGCAGGCGAACACCCCGACGACGGCGAGCGCCACGGCGACGACGACCTGGTACGGCAGCGACAGGGCCGTGATCCCGGTGCCACGACCCGCCCCGGCACCGTCTTCCCGGCGTTCCGCTTCCTCGGGTCCGGGCCGGTCGTCGCCCGCCTCGACCGCGTCCCTTTCCACGTACGGGTCCATCCCGATCCGACCCCCCAACGGCCCACCTCGGTCATTCACAGGGTTGACACCATACGGGCCGTCGACCCACCATTGAAGTGATTCAACCGAACGATCGGTCGGTAGGGGGTCCGATGACCGCAGTGACGGCAGGGACGGCAGAGAGCACGGGCGCGCCCGGCGGCTCGGACGCGGCCGTGGCGGCGGAGCAGGCCGCCTACGAGGCCGTGTTCGACGCCGCTGTCGCCGCAGACGAGCGGATCGAGCCGCGCGACTGGATGCCCGAGGCGTACCGCGCCTCGCTCGTCCGGCAGATCGCGCAGCACGCCCACTCCGAGATCATCGGCATGCAGCCGGAGGCCAACTGGATCACCCGCGCGCCCTCGCTGCGGCGCAAGGCGATCCTCATGGCCAAGGTCCAGGACGAGGCCGGCCACGGCCTGTACCTGTACAGCGCGGCGGAGACCCTCGGCACCAGCCGCGACGAGCTGCTCGACAAGCTCCACTCCGGCCGCCAGAAGTACTCCTCGATCTTCAACTACCCCACGCTGACCTGGGCCGACGTCGGCGCCATCGGCTGGCTGGTGGACGGCGCCGCGATCACCAACCAGGTCCCGCTGTGCCGCTGCTCCTACGGGCCGTACGCCCGCGCGATGGTCCGCGTCTGCAAGGAGGAGTCCTTCCACCAGCGGCAGGGGTACGAGGCCCTGCTCGCCCTCTCCCGCGGCACCGAAGCGCAGCACGCCATGGCGCAGGACGCGGTGGACCGCTGGTGGTGGCCCTCGCTGATGATGTTCGGCCCGCCGGACGCCGAGTCGACCCACACCGCCCAGGCCATGGCCTGGAAGATCAAGCGCCACTCCAACGACGAGCTGCGCCAGCGGTTCGTCGACATCGCCGTGCCCCAGGCGGAGGCCCTCGGACTCACCCTCCCGGACCCCGACCTGCGGTGGAACGAGGAGCGCGGGCACTACGACTTCGGACCGATCGACTGGACCGAGTTCTGGGACGTCCTCAAGGGGAACGGCCCCTGCAACGACCAGCGGCTGAGCAAGCGGCGCCAGGCCCACGAGGACGGCGCCTGGGTCAGGGAAGCAGCCGCGGCCTACGCGGAGAAGCACACCGGCACGCACGGAGAGGCACAGGCATGACGAGCGACGGTTGGCCGCTGTGGGAGGTGTTCGTGCGCTCCCGCCGCGGACTGTCCCACACCCACGCGGGCAGTCTCCACGCGCCCGACGCGGAGATGGCCCTGCGCAACGCCCGCGACCTGTACACCCGCAGGAGCGAGGGCGTGTCGATCTGGGTCATCCCCTCGGCGGCGATCACCGCCTCCTCGCCGGACGAGAAGGACCCCTTCTTCGAGCCCGCCGCGGACAAGCCCTACCGCCACCCGACCTTCTACGAGATCCCGGAGGGGGTGAAGCACCTGTGAGCACCCCGACCACCCACGAGGCCGCCGCGTTCACCGGAGCCGCCCTCGCCCTCGGCGACGACGCCCTCGTCCTCTCCCACCGCCTGGGGGAGTGGGCCGGCGCCGCCCCCGTCCTGGAGGAGGAGGTCGCCCTGGCCAACATCGCCCTCGACCTCCTCGGCCAGGCCCGCGTCCTGCTCTCGCTCGCCGGCGACGAGGACGAACTGGCGTACCTCCGCGAGGAGCGCTCCTTCCGGAACGTCCAGCTGGTCGAACAGCCCAACGGCGACTTCGCCCACACCATCGCCCGGCAGCTGTACTTCTCCACCTACCAGCGGCTCCTGTACGGACAGCTGGCCGCCGGCGACGGCCCCTTCGCCGGCCTGGCCGCGAAGGCCGTCAAGGAGGTCGCCTACCACCAGGACCACGCCGAGCACTGGACCCTGCGCCTCGGCGACGGCACCGCCGAGAGCCACGACCGGATGCAGCGCGCCTGCGACGCCCTGTGGCGGTACACCGGCGAGCTGTTCCAGCCCGTCGACGGCATCGACCTGGACCACGCGGCGCTGGAGAGCGCCTGGCTCGCCTCGGTCACCGACGTCCTCGGCCGGGCCACGCTCACCGTGCCCGGCGGGCCGCGCACCGGCGCCTGGGCGGCCGGAGCGGGCCGGCAGGGCCTGCACACCGAGTCCTTCGGCCGGATGATCGCCGAGATGCAGCACCTGCACCGCAGCCACCCGGGTGCGTCGTGGTGACCACGACCGCCCTGGAAGAGGAACTGAGCCGGATCGCCGGCGCGGTCCTCGACCCCGAGATGCCCGTCCTCACCCTGGAGGAGCTCGGTGTCATGCGAGGCGTCCAGGTCCTCGGCCCCGGCCGCGTCGAGGTCGCCCTCACGCCGACCTACACGGGCTGCCCGGCGATCGAGGCCATGACCTCCGACATCGAGCGCGCGCTCCACGAGCACGGCGTGCCGGAGGTCTCCGTCGTCACCGTCCTCGCCCCCGCGTGGTCCACCGACGACATCAGCGAGGAAGGCCGGCGCAAGCTCGCCGAGTTCGGCATCGCCCCGCCCCGCCCCCAGGGCCCCGCGGGCGGCCCGGTGCCGCTGACCCTCGCGATCCGCTGCCCCCACTGCGGCTCCACCGAGACCGAGCTGCTCAGCCGCTTCTCGTCCACGGCGTGCAAGGCACTGCGCCGCTGCACCGCCTGCCGCGAACCGTTCGACCATTTCAAGGAGTTGTAGATGGCGTCCTCAGGCTCCGGGCGGGCCGGATTCCAGTCGCTCCGGGTGAGCGAGGTCGAGCGGCTCACGGACGACTCCGTGGCCGTCTCCTTCGCGGTCCCGCCCGAACTCCACGACACCTACCGCCACCTCCCCGGCCAGCACCTCGCCCTGCGGCGTGCCGGCGAACGAGGCGAGGAGATCCGGCGCACGTACTCGATCTGCGCCCCCGCGGCCCCGGCCGGCGAAGCCCCCGTCCTGCGCGTCGGCATCCGGCTCGTCGACGGCGGCTCGTTCTCGACGTACGCGCTCAAGGAACTGGCCGTCGGCGACGTCGTCGAGGTCATGGAGCCCATGGGCCGCTTCACGCTCGCCCCGCGCCCCGGCCACTTCGCGGCCGTCGTCGGCGGCAGCGGCATCACCCCGGTCCTGTCGATGGCCGCCACTCTGCTCGCCCGTGAGCCGGAGGCCCGGTTCTGCCTGGTCCGGAGCGACCGCACCGCCTCGTCCACGATGTTCCTGGACGAGGTCGCCGACCTCAAGGACCGCTACCCGGACCGCTTCCAGCTGGTCACCGTCCTCTCCCGGGAGGAGCAGCAGGCGGGTCTGCCGTCCGGGCGCCTCGACCGCGAGCGGCTGGCCGGGCTGCTGCCCGCGCTGCTGCCGGTCGGCGAGATCGACGGCTGGTTCCTCTGCGGGCCGTTCGGGCTCGTCCAGGGCGCCGAACAGGCCCTGCGCGGCCTCGGGGTGGACCGCTCCCGGATCCACCAGGAGATCTTCCACGTCGACGACGGGTCCGCGCCGGCCCCGGCCCCCGCGGCCGACGCCCCCGCGCACGCCACGCTCACCGCGACCCTCCACGGCCGCTCCGGCACCTGGCCGGTCGACCGGGGCGAGACGCTGCTCGACACGGTGCTCCGCGCCCGCGCCGACGCTCCGTACGCCTGCAAGGGCGGGGTGTGCGGCACCTGCCGGGCCTTCGTCGTCGGCGGAGAGGTGCGGATGGACCGCAACTTCGCCCTGGAACCGGACGAGACCGACGCCGGCTACGTCCTGGCCTGCCAGTCCCATCCCGTCACCGCCGACGTGGAGCTCGACTTCGACCGCTGACACCGGCGACCGCCACCGGCCGCTGACACCGGCGACCGCCACGGCCCGCCGACACCGCCGCTGACGTCGGCCGCCGATTCCGACGGCCGACGAACTCCCGCGCCTCCATTCCCTTCGCCTAGAACCTGTTCTATCTTGACGGTCCGTCAGGAGAGCCGGGACGGCGACGGGTACGGCAACGGGAGGGCAGGGCAGTGGACTTCACCTTCACCGAAGAGCAGCAGGCGGCCGCCGAGGCGGCCAAGGCGGTCTTCGCGGACGTCGTACCCGACGCGGTACCCAGTCCCGCCCTCACACCGGGTGCCGTGTCCGACGACTTCGACCGACGGCTCTGGTCCCGCCTCGCCGCCGCCGACCTGCTCGGCCTCGTCACGGCCCCCGAGCACGGCGGCGCCGGCCTCGACGCCGTCGCGCTCTGCCTCGTCCTGCGCGAAGCCGGCCGCGTCCTCGCCCGCGTCCCGCTCCTGGAGACCAGCGCGGTCGCCATGACCGTCGAGCGGTACGCCGACCCGGAGACGGCCGCCGCCCTGCTCCCCCGTGTCGGGCGCGGCGAACTCGTCCTCACCGCCGCCTCCCAGGGGCGCACCGGCCACGACTCCGCCGAACTGGCCGTCACCGCCCGCCGCGACGGCGCCGGCTGGCTCCTCGACGGTCTCCAGACCGCCGTCCCGTGGGCCCACGGCTCCGACCTCATCGCCGTCCCCGCGCACACCCCCGACGGCCGCACCGTCCTCGCCCTGCTGCCCCGGACCCACGAGGGCCTCGGCCTCACCGAGCAGTACTCCACCAGCGGCGAACTCCTCGCCGAACTAAGGCTCGACGACGTCCGCCTCACGGACGCCGACGTCATCGACGCCGACGGTGCCTGGGAACAGCTGCGCGCGATCCTCACCACCGGCACCTGCGCGCTCGCCCTCGGCCTCGGCGAGGCCGTCCTCACCATGACGAGCCAGTACACCGGCAAGCGCGAGCAGTTCGGCCACCCCGTGGCCACCTTCCAGGCCGTCGCCGTCCAGACCGCCGACCGCTACATCGACCTGCGCGCCATGGAAGCCACCCTCTGGCAGGCCGCCTGGCGCGTCTCCACCGGGGCCGACGGGGCGCTCCCCGCCGCCGGGGACGTCGCCGTAGCGAAGATCTGGGCGTCCGAAGGCGTGCGACGCGTGGTGCAGACCGCCCAGCACCTGCACGGGGGCTTCGGCGCCGACACCGACTACCCCCTGCACCGCTACCACGCCTGGGCCAAGCACCTCGAACTCTCCCTCGGCCCCGCCGCCGCCCACGAAGAGGCACTGGGCGACCTCTTGGCCGCCCACCCGCTCGACTAGGAGCCGGTCAGCGGACGAAGGCCGCGCCGCCGTCGTCCGACACCATCGGGCGGCCGGCGCCGGCCCAGTCGAGCATGCCGCCGTCGACGTTCACCGCGTCGATGCCCTGCTGCACCAGGTACTGCGTGACCTGGGCGGAACGGCCGCCGACCCGGCACATCACATAGGCGCGGCCGCGCTCGGCCACGGCCTCGGTCACCTCACCGAAGCGGGCCACGAAGTCGCTCATGGGCACGTGCAGCGCACCCTCGACGTGACCGGCCTCCCACTCGTCGTCCTCCCTGACGTCCAGCACCAGGGCATCGACCGGCACGGAAGCCGCGTCCACCGAGGGCAGCGGGGAGAAATTCATGGGAACGGCCTTCTCTCGTCAGTACCGCCCGAGCTGTCTCGAGCGCACGGAAAACCTACTCCACCAGCTCCGTCAGCTGGGCCTCCCGCTCGGAAACCTGCGCGAGCAGCTGCTCGGCGATCTCCTCCAGGAGCCGATCCGGATCGTCCGGCGCCATCCGCAGCATCGCGCCGATCGCGCTCTCCTCCAGCTCCCGCGCCAGCGCCGACAGCATGTCCTTGCGCTCCGCCAGCCACTCCAGGCGCGCGTACAGCTCCTCGCTCTCGCTGAGCCGCTCCTCGGCAGGTGCCGGTCCGGCCTCCCACTCGGCGGAGAGCTCGCGCAGGAGCGCCTCGTCGCCCCGGGCGTAGGCGGCGTTCACCCGGGTGATGAACTCCTCGCGCCGCTTCCGCTCGTCCTCCTCGCGGGCCAGGTCGGGGTGGGCCTTGCGGGCCAGCTCGCGGTAGAGCCGGCGCGCCTCCTCACCGGGCCGGACCCGCTTCGGCGACTGCACGGGACGGTCGGTGAGCATCGCGGCGGCCTCGGGGGAGAGGCCGTCGGAGTCGATCCAGTCGTGGAACAGCTCCTCCACTCCCGGCATCGGCATGACCGCGGCCCGTGCCTCCTGCGCCTTCCGCAGGTCTTCCGGATCCCCGCTGCGCGCCGCCCGGGCCTCGGCGATCCGCGCGTCGAGCTCGTCGAGCCGCGCGTACATCGGACCGAGCTTCTGGTGGTGGAGCCGCGAGAAGTTGTCCACCTCGACCCGGAAGGTCTCCACGGCGATCTCGAACTCGATCAGCGCCTGCTCGGCCACCCGCACGGCCTGTTCGAGACGCGCCTCGGGCCGCTCGTCCCCGGGTTCCTCGTTCTTGCCCTGGTCCACGCTCACGTCCACGCCCGCCCAGTCCTCGTTCCGCCTCGTCCCGTCCAGCCTACGGTCCTCAGACGCCCGGCTCCGCCACGGTGCGACCGGTGCGGATCGCGGTGAGGAGATCGGCGTGATCGGCCTCGGTGCGGTCGGCGTAACCGACCGCGAAGGAGGCGACGGCTTCGTCCAGCTCCTCGTTCTTGCCGCAGTAGCCGGCTATGAGGCGGGGGTCGGCGCTGTGGGCGTGGGCCCGGGCGAGCAGGGCGCCGGTCATCCGGCCGTAGTCGTCGACCTGGTCGGGAGTGAGGGCGGCGGGGTCGACGCTGCCCTTGCGGTTGCGGAACTGGCGCACCTGGAAGGGGCGCCCGTCGACGGTGGTCCAGCCGAGCAGGATGTCGCTCACGACCTGCATGCGCTTCTGTCCGAGGACCACCCGCCGTCCCTCGTGGCCGGGGTCGGGCGCGGTGTAGCCGGCGGGCAGGTGGGGGAGCAGCGCCGACGGCCGGGCCTCCTTGACCTGGAGCACCAGCGGCTCGCCCCGGTGGTCGAGGAGCAGCACGACGTAGGAGCGGGTGCCGACGCTGCCGGTGCCGACGACCCGGAAGGCGACGTCGTGGACGGCGTACCGCGCGAGGAGCGGCAGCCGGTCCTCGGACACGGTCTCCAGGTACGCGCCCAGGGAGAGGGCGACCTCGGCCGCCTCGGCGTCGGGGACCCGGCGCAGCACCGGGGGCGCGTCGACGAACCGGCGGCCGCCGCCCTCCTCGTCGGTGACGGCCTCGGTCGACCGGGCGGCGAAGCGGGCGCTGGTGTTGTTGCGGGCCTTGGCGGAGACCCGCTCCAGGGTGCCGACGAGGTCGCGGGCGTCCGTGTGGGAGACGAGCTCCTCGTCGGCGATGGCGTTCCAGGCGTCGTGTGCGGGGAGCCGGGCGAGCAGGCGCATGGTGCGCCGGTACGCGCCGACGGTGTCGAAGGCGGCGGCCCGGCACGTTTCCTCGCTCGCGCCGACCTCGCGTCCGGCGAGGACGAGGGAGGTGGCGAGCCGCTTGAGGTCCCACTCCCAGGGGCCGACGACGGTCTCGTCGAAGTCGTTGAGGTCCATGACGAGCCGGCCGCGGGCGTCGCCGTAGAGGCCGAAGTTGGCCGCGTGGGCGTCGCCGCATATCTGGGCGGCTATGCCGGTGACGGGTGTGACGGCGAGGTCGTGGGCCATGAGTCCGGCGGAGCCGCGGAGGAAGGCGAAGGGGCTCGCGGCCATCCTGCCGACGCGCAGCGGCGCGAGCTCGGGGACGCGGCCCCGGTTCGACTCCTCGACGGCGCGGACGGCGTCGGGGCGGTCGGCGGCGAGGGCGGGCCGGTCGTGCGCGGAGCGCGGGACCGTCTCGCGCAGTCGCCTGCCCAGCTCCTTGGGGGAGGCCCCGCCGTCCGCGTCCCCGCCGACGGCGGCGCGGCGCGCGAATCCCGGCACGTGCGGGACGCGCGAGCCCGCGGGCCCTCCGTCCGTACCGCGCTGTCCCGCTACGACGACCCTGTTCTCGTCCATGGGACGCCCTCCCCCGATGCGATGGTCCAACATCATCCGGCCCCGACCGTACAGCCGTGTCCGATCGGCCGTCTCCCCCTGTGGACAAGGCCCTGTGGACAACGTGCGCGGGCGGTGCTCAGACCGCGACCGCCTCCTCCATATCCTCCTCGGTCTCCGCCTCCGTCACCTCCTGGCTCTTCTTCTCCGTCGCCTCGGTGGTCCCGGCCTGGGTCGCCGCCGGGACGTGCGGGCCGTTCGCGGGCTTCCGGCGGGCTTCCGCGAGGCCGGCGGTGACGACGAGGGCGATGCCGGCGAGGAGCCAGAGGGAGAGGGTGAGGAGGTGTCCGCCGACCGCGTGCCCGTCGAAGTAGACGTGGCCGCGGACGCCTTCGACGAAGCCGGCGCCGTTCCAGAAGGCGTGCAGCGCGCCGAAGAAGCCGGGCTGGAGTTCGGGCCGGTAGATGCCGCCGGAGCTCGTGAAGTTGAGCATCACGAACAGCACCATGACGCCGAGGGTGGTCCAGCGGCGCAGGAAGGTGTGCAGGCCGACGCCGACGAGCAGGATGCCCGCCGCGTACAGCCAGGACATCGCCCACACCCCGCCGAGTCCCCGGTCGACGAGGTGGAAGACGGGTCCGGCGAACAGGGTGCCGACGAGGCTGACGACGAGGGACGTCCCGGCGGCGAGGAGTGCCCTGATCCGCATGGGCAGGACGGAGCCGGCTCCGCCGATGACGGCGACCGACGCGTACGCGCCGATGCTGAGGGCGACGAGCAGGAAGAAGACGCCCTGCCCCGTGGGGTCGCCGGAGGCGACGGGGGTGACGTCGGTGACCTTCAGCGGTGCGTCCTGGCCGGCCGCGACCTTGGTGAACACCTTCTCCACGGCCATGGCGCTGGTGTCGGAGGAGGCCGAGGCGACGAGCAGCTCGGGCTTCTCGCCGGGTATGTAGGCGCCGAAGCTGTCCTGGGTGCGCAGGGCGGTGACGGCGGTCGCCCGGTCGGCGACGGTACGGACGTCGAGGGCGCCCGCGCCCTTGTCCTGGAGGGTCTGCGCGAGGACCTGGGTGGTGGGGCCCGAGCCGACGACGTCGACGCGCAGATCGTGGGGTGCGGGGGCGTGGAAGGCGCCGAGGTAGGCGAGGCCCATGCCGACGCACATCAGCAGGGGGGTGAGCAGATGTCCGAGGACATGCCGCAACGCACCGGTGGTGTTCGGTCCTGCGGACACGAGACCTCCATAGTTGGCTTTTACAACTAAACAACCGTTGTACTATACAACCGAAGGGGGATGGCGGGCGAACAGCGCCCGACCACGGCAGAGGGAGCGCATCATGACCGGCGGCGACACACAGCCACCACGCGAAGCGTCCGTGGACGTCATCCAGCGCGAACTGACGGCCTTCGCCCGCCGGGCCCGCGCCGCGGCGGCCCGGGTCCACCCCGAGCTCCCGCTCGTCTCGTACACGCTCCTCGCGCACATCGAGGAACAGCGCGGCTGCCGGGCCACCGACCTCGCGGCCCACTACCTGCTGGACAAGTCGACGGTCAGCCGCCAGGTCGCCGGCCTGGAGAAGCTCGGCCTGGTCGAGCGCCGCCCGGCCCCCGACGACCACCGCGTCCACGTCCTGCACCCCACCGAGGCGGGCCTCAGGATCCTCGACTCGGCTCGGACCAACCGCCGCGCCGCCTACCAGGAACGCCTCAAGGACTGGTCGGCCGACGACCTCGCCCACTTCGCCGCGTACCTGCTCCGCTACAACGCCGCGGGCACCGCCGGCCTCCCCGAGAACACCCCGGGCTGACGCGTCCCCGCGGAGCGCCCACAGCCCCGCGTCCCGCGACGCCTACAGCCCCGCGTCCCGCGCCAGCAGCGCCGCCTGGACGCGGTTCTCGCAGTCCAGCTTGGCGAGGATCCTGCTCACGTACGTCTTCACCGTGGCCTCGCTCATGTGCAGCCGCTTGCCCGCGTCCGCGTTGGACAGCCCCTCGCCGAGCAGCGCCAGCACATCGCGCTCCTTCTCGCTCAGCGCCGCGACCCGCCCCCGCGCCTGCTCGGCGCGGGCGGCCTCCCGGCTCGTGGCGAGCCGCTCCACGACGTGCCGGGTCGCCGCCGGCGACAGGTAGGCGTCCCCCGCCGCGGCCGCCCGGACCGCCCCGATCAGCTCGGCCGGCGCCGTGTCCTTGAGCAGGAACCCGGCACTCCCGTGCTCCAGCGCCCGCAGCACGTTCTCCCGCTCCCCGAAGGTCGTCAGGACGATCACCCGGGCCGCCGGCGCCGCCCGGCGCAGCTCCGGCAGCGCCGAGAGGCCGTCGAGCACCGGCATCTGGATGTCGAGCAGCACCACGTCGGCGGCGTGCGCCCGCGCCGCCTCGATCGCCTCGCGACCGTTGGCGGCCTCCCCGACGACCTCTATCTCCGGGTCCGAGATGAGGATCATCCGGATCCCGGCCCTGATCAGAGGCTCGTCGTCGGCGATCACGACCCTGATCGGCTGCCCTGCCACAGCTACTCCCCCACAGCTCCGGTACGGGCGATCGGCGCTACCGCGCCTCGACCTCGTACGACTTCTTCTCGATCAGCTTGCCGTCCTTGAAGCAGAACCGGAAAACGGGCTCCTTGTCGAAGC
>NZ_JBHJQI010000051.1:0-52562 GCF_042262805.1 Streptomyces sp. NPDC056361 | reverse complement strand
TCCTGCCCGCCGAGATCCCGCCCGGCGTCGACTGGGTCACCCTCCCCAACGGGGTCCGCACCCTCGCCTACACCCACCCCACCACCCCGACACCCACGACGGTTCCGGCCGCGCAGCCGATCCCCGCGTGGGCCAAGACCACCGCCCTGCTCGCCCCCACCGTCGGCGGCGGCATCGCCGCCGCCGGCATCGGACTCTCCTACGCCGCCCCAGGACTCATCGCCATGAGCCACGCCCTCTGGTCCGCCGCCGCCCTCATCATCGCCGCCATCACCGCCGTCCCCTTCCTCCTCCGTGGAGCCCGTAAAGCCACCGGAAACGGTGGCGGGGCGGGTCCGACGCATATCACGCAGAACATCACCGCCAGCGGGATGTTCGGCCGCGCCAACGGCACCATCAACCACCGGTAAGGCCGGGGCCGTGGAACAGGTCCCGTACCTGGACTGGGGTGACAGTCGCCACTTCGACCGCGCTCAGGACCGGCCCTGCTGCCTGTGTGGCAGACCCACCCCCATGCGGTCTCACGCTGGTGAGGCTGTCCACAAGGTGTGCGCCGAAGCCTGGAACGCCGCCTGCCCGCGAGAGCCCCGCCGCTACACCGTCCCTACCCGGGACAAGCCCGAGCAGCACGACGTCGGCACCTGGCGGTTCCATAACGACGGACCCATCACCGACCAGCGCGCACCGATCCTCGGCCAGGTCATCACCACCAACTCCCTGTCCGGCCCCCGCGAAATCGAGGGCCCGGGGCAGGAGCAACGCGGTCTGTTCGCCGCGTGACCGCACGAAGGGCGGCACCCGTCTCGCCAAAGTCCGGGGCCGCCCTCATCTCCCGATCCGCTACAGACCCGTGGAGGTCTCCAGCATGACCCAACCCACCCCCATCCGGCGAGACGGCGAGCCCCCCTCGCAGCTGAACGCCGCTCTGGACGCGGCCGAGCGAGGCTGGCACGTCCTCCCCCTCCGGCCTGGCACCAAGCGGCCCGCGCTCCACGGCGAGGAGCAGTGCCCACAGATCCGGGACTGCGCCGGCGGGCACCGCAAGTGGGAGGACCGCGCCACGACCGACCCGGACCGGATCCGGCGCGCGTGGGCGGACCGCCCGTTCAACATCGGCATCGCCACCGGCCCGAGCGGGCTGCTCGTAGTCGACCTCGACCTGCCCAAGCCCAGCAGCAACAGGGACGCGCCCGAAGGCGCGACAACCTTCGAGGCGCTCTGTGAGCGCGCCGGACAACCCGTCCCCGACACCTACCGGACGCGGACCGCGAGCGGCGGGACACACCTCTACTTCATTGCCCCGCCCGGCTTCCGCATGCCCAACTCGGCCGGGAAGCTTGGCAAGTTGATCGATACGCGGGCATGGGGCGGGTACGTCGTCGCCCCCGGCAGCCTCACCCCTGCAGGCGCGTACACGGTCCTCGACGACCGCGCCCCCATGCCCCTCCCCGCCTGGCTGTACACCCTGCTCGTCCCGCCCCGCTCGGCGACGCCGTCCCATGCGGCCGTCGCCGACCGAGCCGTGCGTGCCCAGCGGTACGCGCTGCGCGGCCTGGACGCAGAGGTCGAGAGCGTCGCCCGGTCGGTGCAGGGCGAGCGGAACTCCACCCTGCTCTCGGCGGCGCGAGCCCTGGGACGGTTCATCGCCTGGGGCGACCTTCCCCGGGACGTGGTGGAGCAGGCTCTTCAACAGGCGGGGGAGTCGACCGGCCTGGCCCCGAAGGCCTGTGCGGCGACGATCCGCAGCGGCCTGAACTGGTCCATCGCCCACAACCCGCAGCGGCGGGCGGCATGACCCACCTGCCCCCTTCCCGCTTGAAGAGCCGCACCCAGGCCCCGAATGGGCCGGATCCCGCCGAGCAGCCGGTGGCACCGACGGCCGTGGGCGCCCCGAGAGGCGTCGCCGTAGGCGTCCCCATTTGCTCTGACTCGCACCCTGCCCCCTACCTTCACCCGCTCCTGACCCAAGGGGAAGCCGCATGACCCAGCAGCCCATCGACGGTGCCGCTCTGCTGGCCGAGGTCGAGGCCTTCCACCGCCGGTTCAACGTCTTCCCCCGCGAGGCCGCCTACGTCGCCGTCGCCCTGTGGGACGCCCACTCACACCTCCTCGACGCCTTCGACTCCACCCCGCGCTTGGCATTCCTCTCCCCGGAACCCGGCTCCGGCAAGTCCCGCGCGCTGGAGGTCGTCGAGACCCTCGTCCCGCGCCCGATGCTCGCGGTGAACGCGCGGGCCGCCGCCCTGTTCCGGTCCGTGTCCGACCCCGCCGGCCGCCCCACGATCCTCTTCGACGAGATCGACACCGTCTTCGGACCCAAGGCGGGCGACAACGAGGAACTCCGCGGCTTCCTCAACGCCGGACACCGCCGCTCCGGCGTCACCTACCGGTGCATCGGCGACGGCGGCAACCAGACCGTGGTCGAGTTCCCCTCCTACACCGCCGTCGCCGTCGCCGGACTCGGCGGCCTGCCCGACACCATCACCACCCGCTCCGTCATCATCCGCATGCGCCGCCGCGCCCGAAACGAGCACGTCGAACCCTTCCGCGCCCGCCTGCACGAAGCGGAGGGCAACAAGCTCCGCGACCGCCTCGCCCAGTGGGCCGACCAGGTCCGCGAGGACATCGCCGGACGCTGGCCCCAGATGCCCGACGGGGTCACCGACCGCCCCGCCGACGTCTGGGAACCCCTCCTGTCCGTCGCGGACGCCGCCGGGGGCGAGTGGCCCGAACGGGCCCGCGCCGCATGCGTCGAGCTGGTCAACGCCGCCCGCGCCGACGACAAGGGCTCCATCGGCATCCGACTGCTCACCGACCTCCGCGACCACGTCCTGGCCGGCATCGACCGCCTGCCCACCGTCGCCGTCCTCGACCGGCTCTGCGCCCTCGACGAGGCGCCGTGGGCCGACATGAGCGGCCGGCCGCTCGACTCCCGGGGCCTGGCCAAGATGCTCGGGGAGTACATGACCAGCGACAACACCCCGGTCAAGGCCCGCAACATCAAGACCGCCGGGACCGTCCTCAAGGGCTACTACGCCGCCGATCTCCACGACGCCTGGCAGCGCTACTGCCCCCCTCCCCTCCCAGGGGCCGCTACCTCCGCTACCTCCGCTACCCCGCAGGTCAGCGCCCCGGAAACGGTAGCGGCAGACCTCTTCGCGTCCGCTACCTAGCCGCTACCCCGCTACCGGCCCCACGCCCCGAAAGTCGGGGCCGGTAGCGGATCCATCCGCTACCGCTACCCCTATCCGCTACCTCGATCACGCCCCTGACCAGGGCGGTAGCGGAGGTAGCGGAGGTAGCGGACCTGACAGGAAGGGGCCCAAGGCCCCAACCGAGCCGAAGGAGCCTGATGGCAACCGCCAAGACGCCCCAGCTCGTCACCGAACTCCCCGACCAGTACCTCACTCCGGACGACATCGCTTTCAAGTTCAAGGTGCCGCTGGAGACCGTCTACCAGTGGCGAAAGAAGCGCACCGGGCCGCCGGGATTCCGCGTAGGCAAGTACGTCCGGTACGACCCCGCCGATGTCCAGCAGTGGCAGCGCGAGCGTAGGGCCGCCGACCTGGCCGCCTGAGACACAACCGATCGATCCAACCCGTGGGGGGGGGGGCGGCGGCCCCCCCCGCCCCCCCACTCGCTTCTTTCTCCTTACTTCCTCTGGAGTCCCCGGTCATGCAGAACACCCCTGTTACGTCGCTGGTCGGGGCGGAGTACGAGGTAGAGGTCGGCCCGGTCGCCCACGGCGGCCACTGCATCGCCCGCACGGACGCCGGCCGCGTCCTCTTCGTGCGCCACGCGCTGCCCGGCGAGCGGGTCGTCGCCCGCGTCACCGAGGGCGAGGAGACCTCCCGCTTCCTGCGCGCCGACGCCGTCACCATCCTCGACCCCTCCAAGGACCGCGTCGAGGCCCCCTGCCCCTTCGCCGGCCCCGGCAAGTGCGGCGGCTGCGACTGGCAGCACGCCAAGCCCGGCGCCCAGCGCCGCCTCAAGGGCGAGGTCATCGCCGAACAGCTCCTGCGCCTCGCCGGCCTCACCCCCGAGCAGGCCGGCTGGGACGGCACCGTCATGCCCGCCGAGGGCGACAAGCTCCCCGCCGGCGAGGTCCCGCAGTGGCGCACCCGCGTCCAGTACGCCGTCGACGCCGAGGGCCACGCGGGCCTGCGCAAGCACCGCTCCCACGAGGTCGAGGTCATCGACCACTGCATGATCGCCGCCGAGGGCGTCTCCGAGCTCGGCATCGAGAAGCGCACCTGGGAGGGCATGGCATCGGTCGAGGCCATCGCCGCCTCCGGCTCCCACGACCGCCAGGTCATCCTCACCCCCCGCCCCGGCGCCCGCCTCCCGCTCGTCGAACTCGACAAGCCCGTCTCCGTGCTGCGCGTCGACGAGAAGGACGGCGGCGTCCACCGCGTCCACGGCCGCGCCTTCGTCCGCGAGCGCGCCGACGAGCGCACCCACCGCGTCGGCAACGGCGGCTTCTGGCAGGTCCACCCCAAGGCCGCCGACACCCTCATGAAGGCCGTCATGCAGGGCCTCCTCCCGCGCAAGGGCGACACCGCCCTCGACCTCTACTGCGGCGTCGGCCTCTTCGCCGGCGCCCTCGCCGACCGCGTCGGCGAACAGGGCGCCGTCCTCGGCATCGAATCCGGCAAGCGCGCCGTCGAGGACGCCCGCCACAACCTCGCCGGCTTCCCCCGCGTCCGCGTCGAACAGGGCAAGGTCGAATCCGTCCTCCCCCGCACCGGCATCACCGAGGTCGACCTCATCGTCCTCGACCCCCCGCGCGCCGGCGCCGGCCAGCAGACCGTCCACCACCTCGCCGCCCTCGGCGCCCGCCGCATCGCCTACGTAGCCTGCGACCCCGCCGCCCTCGCCCGCGACCTCTCCTACTTCTCCGCCCGCGGCTACAAGGTCCGCACCCTCCGCGCCTTCGACCTCTTCCCGATGACCCACCACGTGGAGTGCGTGGCGATTCTGGAGCCTGCGAAGTAGGGCTCTGACGTCCTGGAGTGAGGGCTCGCGGTTTGCGGCATCAGAATGCGTGGAGGTACACCCGGGCCTTGTCGCCTGTCGTGTCGTACACGTAGACGTCGATCCACTGGACGCTACGGCGGCGGTGGTCCTTCACGCACGGGGGGCACACTCCCGCCCAGCGGGCGCCCTTCAGTGTCTGTGGCTCTGGCAGTCCCAGGTGCCCGAAGAGTTCGCGGTCGGGAGGGAGGGCCACTGCTTTGGTGTGGATCGGCTTTTCGGGGCGAAGGTCTTCCGCGATCCGGACGGCCTGCTTCGAGTCGGTGACGAAGGAGAGGAGGTAGACGTCTTCCTGCGGGTTGGCCTGGACCGCGCCTTTTACCTCTGTCGCGCCTGGCGGTACGTCGATCTTCATGAAGTCGGCGGCCTCGGGGGCGCCGGCTCCCTGTTCCCAGTACGGGTAGGGGTCGCGTGTATCGCTGCCCCGGCCGGATGTGGAGCAGGAGCTCAAGAACAACGAGGCGGCGAACACCATCAGCAGGCGTCGAATGGTCTTGTTCGGCATGCTCACCTGTTCTGTTGGTCGCCCCGTGAGATGTCCCCGCGGCCGCCGTTGCGGCCGGGGTCCGAGGGGTTCACCGCCGGTGGTGTGTCGCTGTTCATGTCGTGGTTGAAAGTCGCGCTGCTGCCTCGCATGTCGAATTCCTGGGCGAAACCCACCTTGTGGAGTCGGCCCATCTCGTCATCGGGTATCACGATGCCCCCGGGGAAGGGCGTCGACTTGCCCTTGTCCCAGTTGTAGCGGTCCCAGACGTTGACTTGATAGTCGAGGGAGACGCTGGGTTTGCCGTCCGCACCCGGGCTGACCGTGATCATGCCGGAGATGTTCTGCTCGTGTGCGCCGACCGCGTGGTACCACTCGTCGTTCTTGAAGTCCGTTCCTTCGTGGTCGCTCTCCACCGGGATGACGACCGTCTTGTCGCTCCCGGCCTTCGCGAACGCGTCAAGTGCCTGCTTGCGCCAGGCCTCCTGGTTGTCGGCGATGTGATTCGCTTCGATCTCGGCCCTGAACCTGGGGTCGTCGTGCAGGATGCGGTCCACGTCGAGGTCGAGCGGTTCACCAGAGGCGTGCAGATAGTGGAGCATGTTGCGGGAGGCCGCGTTCTCTCCGGCGGCGTCGCCGGCCGTCGCGATGGCCAGGGCCCGGGCGTGGAACCACACGTCCCGGGGGGTGGGCTCTTCCACGTCGAACAGCCCGGATCCAGGGTCGGGAGAGTGCCACTGGTAGCGCGAATCCATGATGCCGGCGGCTCGGAGTTCGTCGCCGCGTTCCTGGAGGAGGACACCCCGAGTGACCGGATCGAGGCCGTCCCACCACGCGGGGACGTCCTTGCGGTCCTTGGGCATGTTGGCGGCCTTGCCGGCCTCCTGCAGAGACGGGTAGGGGCTGACCTGGGGATTCCGGTTGAAGCCGTTGAAGGTGCCGTCCATCGGGTCTGAGTCGAGGACAGCGGCGTCGAGAGCGAGGCGGATGCCGTCGTCGGCGTCGGTGACAGCCTTTACCGCTTGGGTGATCTTCTCGGCCCACTCGCTTGCCTGGGTACGGGCTGTCTGCTGGAAGCCGGGGTCGTGAACGTAGGCCGTGCGCTCATCCTGGGTGAGTCGCTGTGTGTCGAAGACGACTGTGCCTTGGTCTGATACGCGCATGCCCGCTTTCACAGCGTCGTCGTGGATCGCACTGAGACGGCTGCGCAGGTCGGTGAGCTGGGTGTGCGCGTCGCGCAGGACGCGAGCGACCGCCTTCGCCTCCTTCTGCGCTCCTTGGAGCTCCTTGAGCGTGATGGTGAACCTGGCGTTGGCGGCGTTCGCGCTCAGACCGATCCAGGATTCGCCGAGCGAGACGCCGTGGACGTCCCTCTCGTACTGGCTCTCAAGCGTTTTGAACTTGGCGGCCATCTCGTCCCACTTGCCCGCGGCGGCGGTCAGCGTCGACAGATCGGTGCTCATGGCTTCGTGGTACGTAGGCATGAATCTCCTGGAACCTGTCTGCCGGTCCGTCAGATGCCTTGGATCCGCGACGGGCGCGCCAGCCGTGCGGCGGTGTCGATTTCGTTGTTCTGCATGCTGATGCCGGTCGCGCTGAGAGCCTGCTTCTCCGAGGACAGGCGGATGAGGAGCATCTTGACCTGCTTCTCCCACGTCTCGTGGGCTCGCATCAGCGCACCGGAGGTGTCCCAGCCGTGGCCGTCCTTGGCGCCGAACGCTTTGACCGTGTCGCGTGTGGTCTCGGCCGCGTGCTTGCCATCCCGCGAAATCCCCGGTTCCAGGTCGTCGTCGATCGCTTGGGCCGCAGCCTTCTTGGCCGCAGGGCTGGAAGCCATGTCCGGCTTGCCGACTCCGCCGCCTCCCGCCGCCGGAGCGAGCTGGTTCAGCCGCATCGGCGCGGACGGCCGGACTGCCGTGTCCGCCTTGATCTGCTCCCATTCGCGCCAGGCCATGATCTCCCCCGTCGGTAGTCCCGCAAGCAACTTACGTAGCGGGGCTGCGTACGGAAAGTGACATCCGGTCAAAGGGTGCCGGAGTGGCTGGATCGGACCCCAGCCCAGAGGTGTGTCGCATGCACATGGACCGGGATGCCCTCCGCTGACCTCGACAGCGTGGCGGCGCCATTCAAGGTCAGGGTGCGTGGTGATCCTTCTGCCTCAGGGGGTGGGGAGGGAGGACTCTTCGAAGGTGAGGTAGCGGTCGAGGGAGCGGGTGAGGGTTTTGTTGCCGTGGGTGGGGATGGTGCGGTGCCACCAGGCGCCGTAGATGCGGTCGAAGTGGTAGGTGGAGAGGAGGGTGGAGGCGGCGCGGATGGCGGTGGGGCGTTCGGGGATGTGGTTGGGGTAGCTGTACATGGAGGTGACCCAGTTGTTGTCCGGGCAGACGTTGATGACGTCGCCGGTGAAGAGGGCGCCGTCGCCGGTGCTCCAGTGGAGGACGGCGCTGCCGGGGAAGTGGATGCCGGGGTTGATGAGGGTGAGTTCGTCGGTGAGGCGGTGGGTGGGGCCGGACCAGAAGTGGAGGGAGGGGTCGGGGCGGCCGACCCATGCGCGGTCGGCCTCGTGGAGGTGGACGGGGGCGTCGAAGGCGTGGGCCCACTCGACCATGGAGGAGTAGAAGTGGGGGTGGCTGATGGCGATGTGGTCGATGCCGCCGAGGTCCTCGATGGCGCGGACCATGGTGTCGTCGAGGTAGGGCACGCAGTCCCAGAGGACGTTGCCGGCGGCGGTGCGGAGGAGGAGGGCGCGCTGGCCGATGGCGAACTGGGGGGTGACGCCGACGCCGAGGACGCCGGGGCCCTCTTCCTCGAAGCGGCCGGTGTGGCCGGCTTCGCGCAGTTCGGCGAGGGTCGTCCACCGCTGGCCGGCCGGGCTCACGTACTGGCGCTCGTCCAGGCAGACGGGGCAGTCCGGGCGCGGGGCGGTGTACTGGGTGCCGCAGCCGCGGCAGATGGGGGGCGTCAGGGCGGTGGTGTCAGGCATGGGTGCCTCCGGTGAGTTCGCTGAGGTCGGTGAGGACGTAGGGGCGGCTCGGCTGCCAGCCGAGTTCTTCGACGGCGCGGCGGCCGGACACCACCTGGTCGAGGGCGAGCGCCTCGGCGAACGGGGCTCCGAGCGACTCTGCGGCTTCGGCGTACGGCCACGGCTCGGCCCTGCCGGGGCCGCCGGCGGCGATGTCGGCGGCCGCGGCGACGGCGGCGGCAGGGACGGACTCCCAGGCCACGCCGTGGAGGAGGTCGCCCGGCTGGGCCTTCGTCAGGGCGAGGGCGTACAGCTCGGCGAGGTCGTCGACGTGGACCATCGGCCAGCGGGTCGAGACCGGGCCCACGTAGCGGCCCGTGCCGTGCTCCCGGGCCCAGCCGGTCATCAGGCCGGGGATGCCGCCGTCCCGGCCGTACGCGATGCCGGGCCGTATGACCACGGCCCGTACGTCGTCCCCGGCGGCGGCCAGGACCCGCTGCTCGATCCGCGGCCGGTAGCCGACGATCGCGATCGGGTCGGTGCCGGTGTCCTCGGTCGCCGCGGTGTCGCCGGTGGCGCCGAGCACCCACACGCCGCTGGTGTAGACGAACGCCCGGCCCGTGCCGCGCAGCGGCGCGAGCAGCGCGTCGAGGGCGGCGGTGTCCACCGCCTCGTCTCCGGTCGGCGTGGCCAGGTTCACCACCGCGTCCACGTCGTCGGTCACCGCGGCGCGCAGGGACGCCGGGTCGGTCAGGTCGCCGACCCGCACCGGCACGTCCGGGTGCAGCGCGGCCGCGTTCTTCACCAGGGGTACCACGTCGTGGCCTTCCAGGGTCAGACGTGACACCACGGCGGAGCCGATGTAGCCGGTGGCTCCCAGTACCAGGACCTTCATGAACCCTCCCGTTCGGTTCAGGTGCTTCTCGAACAGGGGAACCGTACGAACGGGGGGTGGGGTGGCGGATCCGTCGAATGACCGGGGTGCCGTACCGGGTGAGGGTGCGGCCGGGCCCGTGGGAGTCAGGCCAGGTCCAGTGCTCCCAGTGCCGCCCGGGACGTCACGCCGAGCTTCGGGTAGGCGTTGGACAGGTGGTAGCCGACCGTGCGGGGGCTCAGGAACAGGCGGGCGCCGATGTCCCGGTTGCTCAGGCCCGTCGCCGCGAGCCTGACCACCCGCAGTTCCTGTGCGGTCAGGCGGTTCACGAGGTCCGCGCTCGGCGACGGGGCGGCCGGGGCGGCACCGACGGCCCGCAGTTCCGTGCGGGCCCGGTCGGCCCAGGCGGCCGCCGGCATGCGCTCGAAGGACTCCAGTGCCGTGGTCAGGGCGTCCCGGGCGGCGGCCCGGCGCTTCGCGCGGCGCAGCCACTCGCCGTACAGCAGCCGGGTGCGTGCCTCCTCGAACGGGCGGCCGTCTCCCTCGTGGGCGGCGAGGGCCCGCTCGTAGAGTTCCTCCGCCTCCGTGTCGTCGGTGGCGAGCAGGGCGCGGCAGCGGAGTTCCACCGCCTCCGCCCACGCGGTTCCGGTGGCCCTGGCCCAGTGCGTGAAGCGTTCGGCGGCCGGCCCGGCGTCGGCGGCGCGGTCGATCCGGACGGCGGCCTCGACCTGGTCGGGCAGGCTGTGCACGGAGACCATGAGGTGGCGGTGCGGGCCGCCGGTCAGGACGGCGAAGCGCTGGAGGGCGCGTTCGTAGCGGCCGAGTCCGAGGTCGAGCAGGCCCTGCGCCCTGGTCAGCCAGATCGGGATCGGCGGGATCGGCGGGATCGGCGGGATGCCGGGGTACGGGTGCCGCTGCGGCCGCCCGGCCGGGTCCGGGCCGTCGCCCGGTCGGACCTCATCGCCCGGCTGGAGCCTGCCGCCCGACGGGATCCCTTCGCCCGGCTGGAGCCTGCCGCCCGGTCGGACCCCGTCCCCCGGCTCCTCCCCGTCGAGGGCGGCCAGTACCGCGAGGACGCCGCTGAGCATCGTGGCGAGGTGGTGCTGGCCGGTGTCGCGGGCGATTTCCAGGCCTTCGACGGCGGTGGTGTACGCGTCGCGGTGTCGGCCGAGGAACAGGCGGAGGCGCGCGAGGCGGAGGAGTACGCGAGGGAGGACGCCGACGGCGCCTTCCGTGCGGCATTCGAGCTCCAGGGCGACGGCTTCGTCGTGCACGGTGCGGTACTCGCCGAGGATCATGTCCCAGCCGTGGAGGCGTACGTGGTCGATGAGGCCGCGTTCGTGCCGGGTGCGTACGACGTAGCCGGCGAACTCCCGGATGGCGGCGGCGGCGCGGGCCGGGTCGCCCGTCAGGACGTCGAGGACGCCGGCGGCGCCCCGGTGCACGGGGTGGCCGCCGAAGTCCAGACCGGCCGAACGGGCCCGGGTGTCGTGGGCCGCCGCGACGGGGTCGGGGGCGTCCCAGGCCATGGCGGCCGACTCGAAGAGGAGCCAGGCGCCCATGGCGGGGCGGTGTGCCGTGACCTCGGACGTCGCTTCGACGAGCAGCAGGCGGGCCGACTCGGCGCGGCCCTGGCGGTGTTCGAGTGCGGCGCGGACGCTGGCGAGCCGGGCGACGGTCGGGGGGCTGCTGACCGGGCCCGCCTCGTCGGCGAGGGTTCCGGCGAGCTCGGCCTGTCCGGCCTCGGCCGCGGCGGCGGAGGCGGCGGCCAGTCGCAGTGACCTGGCTTCCTGGTCCTCGGTGAGTCGTGCGGCCCGCCGGTAGGCGGCGGCGACGGCGGCGCGGCCGCCGCGGGAGCGGAACAGTTCGGCGCTGCCGGCCAGTTCGGCGGCGACCTCCTCGTCGTAGCCGACGGTCGCCGCGGCGAGGTGCCAGGCCCGGCGGCCCATGTCGCCGCCGGGGGGCGCGGCTTCGGCGAGCGCGCGGTGGGCGGCCGTCCGCTCGGCCAGTACCGCTCCTTGGTAGGCGGCGGCCCGTACGAGCGGATGGCGGAACACCAGTCGGCGTCCTGACACCCGCACGAGGTCCGCGGCCTCGGCCGGGCCGAGGTCTCCGGCGGTCGCTCCCGTCCGTTCGCCGGCGGCCACGACGAGTGCCACGTCGCCGGTGTCGTCGGCCGCGGCGACGGTGAGGAGCAGACGGGTCGGCGCGGGCAGGGCGCGGATCCGCTCGTCGAAGATCCGCCGTACCCGCCAGGAGGCCGGCAGGACGGCGATCTCCCGGGCGTCCAGCGGTTCGCTCCCGTCCCGTTGGGCCGCTGTCAGCGCCCCCGCGAGCTCGACCAGGGCGAGCGGATTGCCCTGTGCGAGCCCGATGATCCGGTTGCCGACGGCGGCGTGCAGGTCGGGTGCCCGGTCGGCGAGCAGCGCCGCCGCCTCCGTGTCGCCCAGTGGGCCGAGGTGCAGCACCGGGAGGCCCGGCGCGCCCTCGCGGGCCGCCGCGTCGTCCCGCGCGGCGAACACCATGGCGACCCGTCCCATGCCGAGCCGGCGGGCCGTGAACAGCAGTGCGTCGACGGTCTCCAGGTCGAGCCAGTGGGCGTCGTCGACCAGGACCACGACCGGACGTTCCTCGGCCAGGTCGTCGAGCAGGCCGAGCGTCGCGGCCCCGACCTGGAAGCGGTCCCCGGCGGGGGCGTCGTCCGCCGCGATCACCCCGCGCAGGGCGCGTAACTGACGGTCCGGCAGGTTCGCGGCGCGGTCCAGGGCGCCCCGGAGGAGCACCTGGAGGCCGGCGTACGGCAGTGCCGCCTCGGACTGGACGCCGGTGCACCGCAGCAGCCGGGCTTCGCCCGCGGCCGTCGAGGCGCACCGGTCGAGGAGTGCCGTCTTGCCCGAGCCCGCCTCGCCGAGGATCATCACGGCTCCGCCGCGGCTGCTCCGGGTGCCCGCCAAGAGGCTTTCGAGGTAGGCCTGTTCGTGGTCCCGGCCGCTGAGAGCGGCGGTTTCCCGGTCGACGGCGCCTGCCCGGATCGCGTCGGTCATCGGCGCTTCCCCTCCCCCCAGAACGGCACGCTGCGTGCTGATCATGGTCGCAGCATCGCGCACTGTCAACGGCATGGGCCGTGCCGCTAGGATCCCGCGCATGCCGAACGAATCGTCGGAGCCCCGACGCCGGGGCGCCGTACGCACCGAGGCCCTGCTCCAGGTGACGCTCGACCTGGCCGCGGAGGTCGGATACGCGGGTCTCAGCATCGAGGCCATCGCCCGGCGGGCCGAGGTCGGGAAGCACACCGTCTACCGTCGCTGGCCGACCAAGGCGGCCCTGCTCCTGGACGCGCTCCACCGGGCATGGGCCGCCGACCTCGACTACCGCGACACCGGCGACGTGCACGCCGACCTGCGCGAGCAGTTCGTGCGGTCCGTCTCCGCCCTGGTCCGGCCGCCGATCGGTCCGGTCTACCGGGCCGTCATCGCCGAGGCGCAGTCCGACCCCGCGGCGCGGGCGACGCTGGACGAGCGGTTCCTGCGCGGTGTCGAGCGGAGCACCCTGGAGCGGATCACGCGCGCCCAGGGCGCGGGGGAGCTGCGCGCGGACGTGGATCTCGCGTTCGCGGCGGAGGTGCTGTGCGGAAACCTGTACTACCGCCACCTCCTGACGGACCGTCCGGTCGACGAGACCGCGATCGACGGACTGCTGGACATGTTCATGGCCGCGTACGGCAGTCGATCGCTGACTCGTCGACCGGGGGAGGTGCGCGGGTGACCGGCCGGACGGCACGTGCGGAGGCGCGCGCGGCGGTGCGCGGATGGCTCGGCGTGGCCGCGGGCTTCGCCGCGCTGCTGCTCGCCGTGCTCGGGACCGTGTTCGCGGGCGACAGCGCGCCCACGGCGGTGGACGTGCGGGTCGGGACGGCCCTGGACGGGACGGGGGAGCAGTGGCGGGACGTCGCCCGGGCCGTGGACTTCCTGGGGGAGCCGGTGGGGGCGGCGGTGCTGGTGGCGGGGACGGTCGCGGGCTGCCTGCTGGTACGGAGGCCCCGCGCCGCGGTGCTCGTCGTGGCCGCCGTCGGGGCGGGCGTCGCGGTGGCGAGGCTGCTCAAGTCCGTGGTGGGGCGGACGATCCACGGCCCCGAGAACCTGTCGTTCCCGAGCGGACACACCGCGTTCCTCACCGCGTTCGCCGTCGCGGTGGCACTCGTGGCGACCGGCCGGCTCGGCCTGGGAAGGGCGGCGGGCACGGCGCTGGTGGTCGCCGCGGGGCTGGTCGCCGGCGGTGTCATGGGATGGGCGCAGGTCGTCGTGGGCGCGCACTACCCGACCGACGTGGTGGGCGGCTGGTGCACCGCGATGGCGGTGGTGCCGGTGGCCGCCCGGCTGGTCGACCGGGCGGCGGACGCCGGTCGGGGCGCGCGCGGTTGACGACGGAGCGGGTCAGGCGCGGCGGCGGAAGACGGGCTTGACCGGGCGGCCGGCGAGCCACGGGGTGGGGTCGCCGGCGTCGAGGGCCTTGCGGTAGACGGCGCAGGCCTGGGCGACGACGTCGACGGTGTGGTCGATGTCGCCGTCGGTGAGGGCGCTGCTGACGACGAAGGACGGGGCCAGGACGCCGCCGGTCAGCAGGTGGCGGAGGAAGAGCGTGCGGTACTCCTGCGAGGGCTGCCCGAGGTCGTCGAGGGTGGCGAAGACCAGGTTGCTGGGGCGGCCGCGGACGACGAGGTGGTCGGCGACGCCCGCGGCGGCGGCGGCCTCGCGGACGCCGGCGGCCAGGCGGGTGCCGAGGGCGTGGAGGCGGGCGGTGACGCCCTCCTCGGTATAGGTGGTCTGGACGGCCATGGCGGCGGCGAGGGAGTGGGTCTCCGCGCCGTGCGTGGTGGACAGCAGGAAGACCCGGTCGGCGGAGTGCCGGAGGCCGCCCAGCTCCATGAGGTCGCGGCGGCCGGCGAGGGCGGAGACGGCGAAGCCGTTGCCCAGGGCCTTGCCGAAGGTGGAGAGGTCGGGGGTGACGCCGTAGAGGCCCTGGGCGCCCGCCTCGGACCACCGGAAACCGGTGATCATCTCGTCGAAGACGAGGACGCAGCCGTGGCGGTCGGCCAGGTCGCGGAGGCCGGCCAGGTAGCCGGCCGGGGGCTCGGTGTGGGTGGCGGGTTCGAGGATGAGGCAGGCGATCTCGCCCGGGTGCCGGTCGAGGAGCTCCTCCGTGGCGGCCAGGTCCCCGTACGGGAAGGTCACGGTGAGGCCGTCGGTCGCCGACGGGATGCCGGCGGACATCGGGGTGGTGCCGATGAACCAGTCGTCCGTGGAGAAGAACGGGTGGTCGGCGCAGAGGGCGACGCGGGTGCGGCCGGTGGCGGCGCGGGCGAGGCGGACCGCGGCGGTGGTGGCGTCGGAGCCGTTCTTCGCGAACTTCACCATCTCGGCGGTGGGCACCGTGGCCAGGAAGCGTTCGGCTGCCTCGACCTCCAGGATGGAGGGCCGGACGAAGTTGGCGCCGCGGTCGAGTTCCCGGCGCACCGCCTCGGTCACCCGCGGGTGGGCGTGGCCGAGGCTGACGGACCGCAGTCCGGAGCCGTACTCGACGTAGCGGTTGCCGTCGACGTCCCACACGTGGGCGCCCTGGCCGTGGCTGATGACCGGGGCCAGGTGCTCGGGGTACTGGTCGTCGCCCTTGGCGTAGGTGTGCGCGCCTCCGGGGATCAGGGCGTGGAGCCGCTCGTTGGCCCTCCGCGACCGGGGGAGGGGGAGTTCTTCGGTCGTCACTTCGGTGCCTTCGCTCTGAGCGGTTCCCGTGGTGTCTTCGGTGTGCACGCCTGCATCAACTCCCGTTCCGCTTCAGGGCGTCGGCGAGGCTCGGGGCCTTGAGGTCCCGCTGGGACATCGACGTGGCGGGCAGGGGCCAGGGGATGGCGAGTTCGGGGTCGTCGAAGGCGATGGTCACGTCCTCGGACGGGTCGTGCGGGCGGTCGATGCGGTACGAGACGTCCGTGGTCTCGGTGAGCGCCTGGAAGCCGTGGGCGCAGCCCGCCGGGATGTAGAGGGTCACCTGGGTGTCGTCGGACAGCTCGAAGTGGGCCTGGTTGAGGTAGGTCGGCGAGTCCGGGCGCAGGTCCACGACGACGTCGAAGATCTTCCCGTACGAGCAGCGCACCAGCTTGGCCTCGCCGGCGCCGGAGCGCAGGTGGAGGCCGCGGAGGACGCCCCGGACGGAGCGGGACAGGCTGTCCTGGACGAAGGCGTCCGGGTTGAGGCCCACCGAGCGGACCACGTCGGCGTCGAAGGTGCGGCAGAAGAAGCCGCGTTCGTCGGCGTACGGGGTCGGCTCGAAGAGGTACGCGCCGGCGATGGCCTGGACTTCGGTCGCTTTCATGGAGCCTTCCGCGAGGTGGGGACGTGGTGGGTGGGGGCGGCCGCCGGGAACAGGGCCGCCGTCAGGGTGGTGAAGAAGCGGCCGAGTTGCCGGTCGGCGGCCTCGTTCCGCTCGGCGAGGGTCCGCCGCAGCTCGGCCGCGTGCTTCTCCAGCGCGCGGAACTGTTCGAGCAGGCGGTCGGCGTCGACCTCGCGCGCCGGGTGGCAGTACGCGTCCAGGCCCATCTCGGCCATGAGGGCGTCGCTCTTCGCCGCGTAGCTGACGGCGAGGGTCGGCGTGCCGGCCTTCAGCGCGCAGACCAGGTTGTGGTACCGGGTCGCCACGACGGTGTCGGCGGCCGCCGCCTCCTTCATCAGGTCGGCGAGCGAGGCCGCGTCGGACGCGGTGACCAGCGGTGAGTCCACCGCGGCGAGGATCTTCCCGACCACCGTCGCGTCGCACGCGTCGCCGGTGAGGAGCCGGACCGGGCGGCCCTCGTCGGCCAGCGCGCGGACGAAGCGGGTGGTGCCGTCGACGTAGCGCCGGTGGATCTCCTCGGCCCCGGCCCGGTCGTCGTTGCCGCCGTGGAAGTCCATGACGCCGACGCAGACCGCTCCCGACGGGCCGGGGGACGGCGGCGTCGGCAGGGCGAACGCGAGGTCCGGGTGGACCTCGTCGCGCGCCGTGTCGACGCCCATCGCGCGCATCGCGTCACGGGACAGGGCGTCGCGGTACGACCGGTAGGCGGCGAGCCGCGCCGACCAGCGGACCAGGGCCCGGGTCGGCCGGTCGCTGATCGCGCCGGCGCCGACGCCGACCAGCGCGACCCGGGTGCCGGACAGCCTGCCGGCCGCGCAGAGCAGGAACAGGGAGTACGGGAAGCCCCAGGGCCGGAGCGGCAGCGTGGCCTCCAGGACGCCCATGCCGGGGACGATCACCACGTCGTGCCGGCGGACCCAGGCGGCGGTGCGGGCGACGTCGACGAGCTTGCCCAGGCCCTTCGACACGATCGCGCCGGCGCGCGACGCCGTCCGGTACTCCCCGCGGTTCCAGTGCAGCCGTGTCGCGGGGATCCCGTACCGGGCGGTGACGACCTCGGGGCCGCCGCACAGCGCGTCCACGACCGCGTCCGGGTGTTCGGCGGCGAGGTAGCCGAGGACGGCCTCCAGCGATCCGTCGTTGCCGAGGTTGCCCGAGCCGAGCAGGCCGAACAGGCCGACCCGCACGGGGGCTTCGCGGGTGGGCGTCACGTCCGCCTCCCCTCGCGGCCGGCGACGAGGTCGTCGACGGAGACGGCGAACCGGCTCGGGTCGACCGGGGCGCGGTCCTCGACGCGCTCGCCGGCGCCCGGCCGGGCCCGGCTGGTCATCCAGGCGGCCAGGTGGCGGTAGCAGGCGCGCCGGTCGGCGGCGGACAGCGGAGCCCGTCGGATCGCCGAGACGAAGCCGAGGACGTACTCGGCGAGGAGCCGGGGCGTGGGGTGCAGCGGGCCCGCCCGGCGGGGGTCCAGGTTGACGCAGCGGGAGCGCTTGGAGGGGTTGGCCCGCTCGGCGCGGGTGGGGTGGTCGCGGCGGAAGTACAGCAGTTCCGGCACCTGGTGGAAGGGCCCGTTGAGGCCGATCTCGGCGACGAACGTGCGGTCCGCGTGGTGGTAGCTGTCGTGCGGCCGCACCCGGCGCAGCACGTCGGCCCGCATCACCCCGTAGAAGTCGTCGCCGCCGGGCTCGAACAGCATGCTGCGGAACCGCTCCGGCGCGTGCGGGGAGGCGGTGGCGAGCCCGTACTCGTACGGGACCTTCACCCGGCCGTCCTCGTCGATGACCGCCTGGTCGGCGTGGGCGAGGATCACGTCCGGCCGCTCGTCCAGCGCCTCCACGCAGCGGCGCAGCAGGTCACGGGCGTACAGGTCGTCGTGCGAGGCCCACTTGAACAGCTCGCCGTGGCACTGGGTGAACACGTAGTTGTGGTTCGGCGCGGCGCCGATGTTCCGGGGCAGCCGGATGTACCGGATGCGGGAGTCGAGCGCGGCGTACTTGCGGCAGATCTCCTGGGTCCCGTCGGTCGAGGCGTTGTCGGAGACGACCAGCTCGAAGTCCTCGTAGGTCTGGCCGAGCAGGGCGTCGAACGATTCGGCGAGGTACTCCTCGCCGTTGTACACGGGCAGGCCGATGCTCAACCGGGGATGGGCGGTCATGACGTCCTCACTTCGGGGTTCGGTTCTTGGTGGTGCTCCCGCAGGGCGGAGCGCAGCTGCAGCCACCACACGGCCGAGCTGCCGACGGTCGCGGCGGCGACGCCCCAGGCCGAGCCGGCCGTGCCGGCGGCGACGGCCCCGCCGAGCCCGCCGGCGACGTAGCAGGCGGAGGCGAACATCTGGCAGCGCAGACTGCGCCGGGCCGCGCCGAGCGCGCGCAGCCCGGACGCCGCGCCGGTGCCGAGGCTGGCACCGGCGACGCCGAGGGTGGCCGGCACGATGAGCTGCGAGGCGGAGTGCCAGACCCCGCCGAGCACGAGCTCGCCGAGCCGGTCCGGCACGAGCAGCAGCGCCGCGCCCCAGAGCAGCGCGGCGGCGGCCTGCCCGCCGCCGAGGAGGAGGCAGAACCTGCCGAGCCGGTCGGGGGCCCGCCGCAGGACCCGGGCCGCCTCCGCGACGGTGACCAGCGACAGGCCCATGAGCACGGCGAGGAACGGCCCGAGCAGCAGCTCGGCGCCTCGGATCGTGCCCACCGCGCCGACCCCGACGATCGCGCCGAGCCCGTACGCCCGCAGCTGGCTCGCGCCGCTGAGGCCGACGTTCTCGACGAGGTACCGGTAGCCGAGGTCGCGCTGTTCGCGGAGCCACCCGCGCGCTCCGGCCACCCGGGGTCGGAGGCCGGACTGGAAGCAGCCGTGGACCGCGGCCACGGCGGCGGACGCGCCCCAGGCGAGCACGAAGGCGGCCACGCTGCCCACGTGGGCCGCCACCACCATGGCCGGGACGAGCACGACGCCCCACACGACGTCGTTGACGAACGCCTTCCGCCCGTCGCCGGCGGCGAAGAACGCGAACCGCCAGGCGTCCTGCAGCAGCAGCGCGGGCAGCACGACGCCGAGGACGGCGAACGCGGACCCGACGCCGCCGCCGAGGACCAGGCCGAACACGGCGCACACCGCGCCGAGGACGGCCCCGACGCCCAGCGCGGTCCCCGACGAGCGGGCCGCCGCCCCGCGCCAGGACGCCTCCGGCACGCCGCTGAAGCGCACCACCAGCGGGTCGGTGGCGAGCCCGCGGGAGACGTTGAGCACCACGCCGTAGGTCACCCACGCCAGGCTGAACGCGCCGAACGCGGCCGGCCCCAGCGAGCGGGCCACGTAGATGCCCACCGCGAAGTTGGTCATGCTGGAGGCCGCCTGGTCGGCGAGCCCCCAGGACAGCCGGCCGACCATGGCCCGCTTGGCGGTCCGCCCGGCCGGTTCGGCCGGGGCCTCCGGTGCCGCCGCCTGCTTCCCCTCGGTGGTCATCTTCCTCATGCCTTGATCAGTCCGGCGCCGTGCAGGGCGTCCGCCGCCGCGGCGACGGTGTCGAACGGCAGCCCGGACCGCTCGGCGACGTCGAGCAGACCGTGCTCGCCGTCGGAGAGGCTGAGCACCCAGAGCATGGCCATCTGGGCCTGCTTGGTGTCACTGCGGCCGCCGAGCGCGTCGTACAACCCGCGCCGGCCCAACTGCGGTTCGCCGTACGGGCTGAGGTTGACGTACCGCCGGTTGCGGTCGAGGACGCCGAACGCCTCGCGGCAGACGGCGAGCGTGTCCGCCAGCGCCTCCGGGGAGACGAAGTCCGGGTTGTCCGCCGAGGTGTGGTACTCGGGGTAGCCCGCGTACGGGGTCCGGCTGAGCGAGCCCACGCCGAGATCGAAGCCGGGCGAGCAGTACTGCCGCTCGTCGTAGCCGTACGGCGTGAACTCGTCGACCCGGTGCGGGCGTTCGGACGCGGCGAGCACGTACCGCATCACCCGGTCGATCTCCGCGTCACCGCGCCTGCTCTGCTTGTACGTCAGGTCGCCCGGGTCGCCCGCGCAGGCCAGCACGAGACCGTGCTTGACCTGCTCGATCCGCTCCGCGTTCCGGGCCAGCCAGGTGATCGCCCCGATGGTGCCGGGCGCGAAGACGAAGCGGTACGTGTAGTACGGCGTCCGCTCCGCCAGCGCTTGGGCCAGGAACACCGCCACCGCCACGCCCGCCATGTTGTCGTTGGCCAGCGCCGGGTGGCAGACGTGGCAGGACACGATCACCTCGTCGGTGACCTGCCCGGGAACCACGTGCTCGGCGTAGGTGAGGTGGCCGTCGGCGAGCGTGGAGTCGACGTGCACCTCGTAGTCGCCGTCCGGCAGCGCGTCCAGGGTGTCCTGGGCCAGGCAGAACCCCCAGTCCGGCTTGTAGTAGCTGGTGCGGTACGGCACCCAGGACGGCTGGTCGGGCAGGGTGTGCAGGTGTCCGCGCAGCTCGGCGAGCGGCATGGTCGCCGACACCGGCACGCTGTAGCCGAGCACGTGCAGGCTGGACGCGGCGAAGTCGACGACCCGGTTGCCGGCGGAGTCCGCGACGTACGCGTCGCGGATGTTCCACTCCTGCGGCACCGTCCAGTCGAGCACCTGCGTTCCGGTCGGCACCTCGTGCACCTGCAGCGGGATGTACTCGTCGACGATCTCCAGGGTGGCGCGCACCCCGTCGCCGGTGATGCTCCGGCACAGCGGGTAGAGCCGCTCCACCAGCCGGTGCATCCGTTCGCCGAGCTCGGTCACCGGCTCCGCCGCAGGGTGTCGTCGACGGTGCCGGCCTCGGACGCCGCGCGCAGCACGGCGAGCCGGGTGAAGCGCCGCTCGAAGTCCTCGCCGGTGAGCCCGTACTCCCGGTAGGCGTCGGCGAGTTCGTGCGCGCCCCGCTCGACCGTCCACGCGCAGTCGAAGCCGGGGATCGCGGCGCGGAACCGGGAGAAGTCCACCCGGTACGACCGCGGGTCGGCGCCGTTCTCGCCGGTGATCCGCACCTTCGAGCCGGACACCGCTTCGGCGACCTGCTCGGCGATCTCGGCGACCGTGACGTTGTTGACCTCGCTGCCGATGTTGAACGCCCGGTCGTGCACGGCCTCGCGGGGCGCGGTCAGCGCGGCCGCGAAGGCCTGGGCGATGTCGGCGGCGTGCACGAGCGGCCGCCAGGGGGTGCCGTCGGAGAGGACGAGGACCTCGCCGGACAGCAGGGCGTGGCCCACCAGGTTGTTCAGCACGATGTCGGCGCGCAGCCGGGGGGAGTAGCCGAACGCGGTGGCGTTGCGCATGTACACCGGGCTGAAGTCGCCGTCGGCCAGCGCGTGCAGGTCGTCCTCCACCCGCACCTTGGACTCCGCGTACGGGGTCACCGGGCGCAGCGGGGCGTCCTCGGCGACCAGGTCGTCGCCGCCCGCGGCGCCGTAGACCGAGCACGTCGACGCGTACAGGAAGCGTCCCACTCCGGCGTCGCGGGCCAGCTGGGCGAGCCGTACGGAGGCGTGGTGGTTGATGTCGTAGGTGAGCTGCGGTGCCAGCGATCCCAGCGGGTCGTTGGACAGCGCGGCCAGGTGGATCACGGCGTCCACCCCGGCCACGTGCTCGGCCGTGACGTCGCGCAGGTCGACCCGGTGCCCCTGCGGGTCCGCGGGTTCCGGGCCGAGGACGCAGTCGGCGAACAGGCCGGAGTCGAGGCCGACGACCTCGTGTCCGGCGGCCGTGAGGACGGGGGCCATCACGGTGCCCAGGTAGCCCTGGTGTCCGGTGAGCAGTACGCGCAAGGTTCATTCCCCCAGGTCGAGAGTGAGTTTGGTGACGGCGAAGGCCTCGGCGTAGCGCGCGTGGCATTCGATGCCGCGAATCCGCGCGAGGCCGAGGAAGGCCTCGCGGTCGTACCAGGGACGGTGCCGCTGCGAGGCGTAGTGCTCCTGCAGCAGCCGCACCTTCTGTTCGGCGGTCTCCGGCGAGAGCGGTTGGTACGCGGTGGGCCGGCCGAGGTCGCCGTCCCACTTGACGATCTCGTAGCCGAGCACGAGGTGGTCGCGGAACGAGGTGGGGATCAGCTTCGCCAGGCCGCGGTGGTCCTGGTGCGCGTCCTCGGTGCGCGGGGCCAGGACGAGGTCGGGCTCGGTCCGCCCGCGGAGTTCCTCGACGGCGGTCTTGGCCTCCTCCCAGTGCGCCGGCAGCCGGCCGTCCGGCAGCTTGAGCACGGTCAGCCGCAGGTCGGCGCCCGGACAGAAGGCGGCGAGCGCGGCCCGCTCCTCGTCCTCGCGCTCGCCGCCGCCGCCCGAGAGCACCAGCGCGTCGACCCGGAGGCCGGGCCGCGCACGGCACAGCGTGAGCAGCGTGCCGCCCGCGCCGATGGCGATGTCGTCGCAGTGGGCGCCCACCGCGACGATCCGGTCCAGGGAGCCGGCCCCGAGCCGGATCACGCGCGCGCCCCGGTGCTCGCCGCCGCGCCGTCCCGCTCCCACACGGCCCACGGGCGGTCGCCCACGGCGTAGGCGGCGTCGAGCGCGGCCCGCTCCTTCACGGTGTCGGTCGGCTTCCAGAAGCCGCGGTGCTGGTGCGCCACCAGTCGGCCTTCCTTGGCGAGGCCGGCGCAGCCGTCGGCGACCAGGTCGCCGTTCTCCGGTATGTGGTCGAAGACCTCCTGGCGGAGGACGAAGTAGCCGCCGTTCTCCCACAGCGGCAGGTCGCTCACCGCGGTGATGCCCCCGACCAGGCCGTCCTCGCCCAACTCCACGCAGTGGAAAGAGGACTGCGGCGGCACCACCATCATCGACGCGCCGGCGTCGCGCGCGGAGAACCGGTCGATCATCTCGTCCAGCGGGGCGTCGGTGAGCACGTCGGCGTAGTTGGCGAGGAACATCTCGTCGCCGTCCAGGTGGTGGCGCACCCGCCGCAGCCGTTCGCCGATCGGCGACTCCATGCCGGTCTGCGCGAACGTGATCGTCCAGTCCGATATGTCGGTGGACAGCAGCTCGGTCTTCCCGCCGCGGAGCACGAAGTCGTTGGACGTCGTCTCCTTGTAGTCGAGGAAGAAGTTCTTGATGTGGTCCGCGCCGTAGCCGAGGCACAGGATGAACTCCCGGTGCCCGAAGTGCGCGTAGTAGCGCATGACGTGCCAGATCAGCGGGCGCGGGCCGACCATCGCCATCGGCTTGGGCACGTCGTCGGAGGCTCCGTTGCGCATGCGCATGCCGTAGCCGCCGCAGAACAGGACGACCTTCATGACGTCACCTCGACAATGCTGAGTTCCGGGATGGGGAAGACGAGCCGGCCGCCCCACTCGTGCACGAAGGACAGCTGCTCGGTCAGCTCGGCCCGCAGGTTCCACGGGAGGACGAGGACGTAGTCCGGCTTGTCCTCGGCGATCCGCTCGGGCGGCAGGATCGGGATGCGGGTGCCGGGGGTGAACCTGCCGTGCTTGTACGGGTTCCGGTCGACCGTGTACGCGAGCAGGTCGGGCCGGATGCCGCAGTGGTTGAGCAGGGTGTTGCCCTTGCCCGGGGCGCCGTAGCCGACGACGGTCTCGCCGCGCTCGGCCGCCTCGATGAGGAACCGCAGCAGGTCCCGGCGCACCTTGGCCACCCGGGCGGAGAACTCGGCGTACCCGGACAGCTCCTGCAGCCCGGCGGCCTTCTCCCGGTCGAGGACCTCGGCGACGCGCGCGGACGGCTCGCCGGCCACCTCGGCGGGGCGGGCCCACAGCCGGATGGAGCCGCCGTGCGTGGGCAGCAACTCGACGTCCACGAGGGTCAGTCCGCCGCTCGCGAGGGCCCGGATCGCGGACGCGACCGTGTAGTACTGGAAGTGCTCGTGGTAGATCGTGTCGTACTGGTTCTCCTCGATGAGGGTCAGCAGGTGCTGCACCTCGATGGAGACCCAGCCGTCGTCGGCGACCAGGGCGCGCAGCCCCTGGGTGAACCCGACGACGTCGGGGATGTGCGCGTACACGTTGTTCGCCACGACCAGGTTCGCCGGGCCGTTCTCCGCGCGGACGGCCGCACCGGTCTCCGGGCTCAGGAACTCCGTGAGCGTGGGCACGCCCGCGTCCCGCGCCGTCGCGCCGACGTTCACCGACGGCTCGATGCCGAGGCAGCGGATCCCCCGGTCCACCACGTGCCGCAGCAGGTACCCGTCGTTGCTCGCGACCTCCACCACGAAGGCGTCGGCGCCGAGACCGAGGCGCTCCACGGCACCGTCGACGAAGGTGCGCGCGTGCTCCACCCAGGACGTCGAGAACGAGGAGAAGTACGCGTACTCCTTGAACGTCTCCTCCGGCGTGATCAGCGGAGGGATCTGCGCCAGCCAGCAGTCGGTGCAGACCCGCAGGTGCAGCGGGTACGCGGGTTCCGGCCGGTCCAGTTCGTCCGCGGCGAGAAAGCTCTCGCACGGTGGCGTCGCCCCGAGATCGACGACGCTCGCCAGCGTCGCCGAGCCGCAGAGTCGGCATCGTGTCATTTACTGCCCCCCATTGATTCCGACCGCACCGCGATCGCGGTGCGGTACTCCTCCACCAGGCGCTCCAGCCCGACGGCCGGGCTGAAGTCCTGCTCGTAGCGGCGCCGGGCCGCCTCGCCCATCTCCCGGTTGCCGGCCGGCTCCGCCGTGATCCGGCGCAGGCAGGACGCGAGCGAGGCGGCCTCGCCCGGCCGGTGCAGCAGCCCGGTCACCCCGTCCTCGACGAGTTCGACGAAGGCGCCGTGACCGGCGGCGACGGCCGGGACCCCCGCGGCCATCGCTTCCGCGACCACCAGGCCGAACGTCTCCAGGGACATCGACGGGGCCACCACGGCGACCGACCGCGCGACGGCCTCCCGGCACTGGGCCGGGTCGTACAGGCCGACGTACCGGACGTCGTCCCGGCCCGCCGCCCACGCGGTCACGTCCCGCTCCAGCGGCCCCGCGCCGGCGAGCACCAGCGGCACGCCCACACCGCCGCCGGCCGCGATCTCGTCCCACGCGGCCATGAGCAGCCGGACGCCCTTGGTCTCCGCGAGCCGGCCGAGGAAGAGCAGGTGCTCGCCGTCGCCGGCCCGTACCGTGCCCGGGTCGGGCACGAAGTTGTGCTTCACGACCAGCCGCTCGGGCGGCATGCCGGACCGGACGAGGATGTCGCGCTGCGCCGAGGAGATGCAGAAGAACCGCTCCACGCCGGACCACCACCGCCGCCGGTTGACCGACAGGCTGACCGCGAGCGGAACCGTCGCGAGGCGCGAGTCCCGGTAGCAGCCGTGCCGGACGGCGGGCAGCGACGTCGGCGAGCCGACGCAGTCGGTGCACGGCCGGCCGTTCCGGTGCAGGGTGCCCGGCGGGCAGATCTGGGTGTAGTTGTGCAGCGTGGCGACGACGGGCACGCCGACGTCGGCGCACGCGGCGAGCACCGCGGGCGACAGGAGCGGGAACACGTTGTGGACGTGCACCACGTCCGGCCGGTCGGCGCGGAGCCGGGCGGCGAGTTCGGTGCGGACCGCCGGGTTCCACGGTACGAGCAGCGGCACCGCGGCCTTGGAGAGGAGGGAGCGGGCGGCGATGGTGTCGCTGCGCCGCTCGAACAGCTCGACGCGGTGGCCGGCCGCGCGCAGCAGCCCCACCTCTTCGTCGACGACTCGGTTCTCCCCGCTCGGCTGCGCCGAGGAGTAGCGGTTGTGCACTACGAGGACATGCATGCTCAGGTCACCTCCGGGCCCATCTCGGGATTCGTCGTTGCGGAACTTCGGCCGCCGGTACGGGCGTCGTGGGCATCGCGGGCGTCGCCGGGGCGGGTACCACGAGCAGCGAGGCGGCCAGGGTCAGGTGGAGCAGATAGGCGGAGGCGTCGCCGAGGCCGACCTCGGTGTACGACGAGATCGCGCAGTAGCTGATCAGGTAGATCGCGCAGGCCCTCGACAGCGACGGCGGCCGGAGCAGCGCGACGCCGCCGAGCACGATGAGCATCGCGGCCACGATGGTGACGCCGACCAGGCCCTGCTCGTGGTAGACGGCCAGCCAGCTGTTGTCGATCGGCAGCCCGCCGAACGACTTGTCGCCGAGCCCCGTGCCGAGCAGCTTCTCGCCGGTCGTCCGGGGCGCGTCCAGCAGGGCGTCCCAGACCTTGGCGCGGCCGGTGAGGTTGGCGAAGTTCTCCTGGCTCTGCCCGCGCAGGAACCACGCCTGCAGCGCCGAGCTGAACACCACCGCGGCCACCGTGGCGCACAGCACCGCCCAGGCGAAGAAGCGGCGGGCGGCGGCGCTGGTCAGCACGAGCGAGCCGATGGCCAGGACGAGGCCGATGAGCATGCCGAGCGTGGCCGTCCGGGTGTGGGTCATCGCGAGCAGGACGAGGGCCGGCACGATGACCACCGCAGCGTTGGCCCCGGTGGTCCTGCGGCCGAGCACGAGCAGCACGGTGAGCCCGATGATCACCGCGGCGTACTGGCCGATCTGCGGCGGGGTGAGCGGCCACAGCGCGCCGACGAGCCGTCCGCCGTAGTACTCGGGCATGGCGGTGCCCGGTGAGGCGACCAGCCCGGCGGCCACGAGCACGAGCACCGCGAAGTACAGCCGGATGTGGTGGCGGACGAACGTCAGGCCGCCGTCCCACCAGCGGCTGAGCAGCCACAGCGTGGCGACGAAGAGGGCCAGCCTGGCGCAGCGGAACAGCGCGCCGAACCCGGTCTCCAGGTGCACGCTGGAGATCACGCTCACCGCCACGAGGAGGCTGAGCAGGAACACGAACGCGCTGGGCCGGACGCGCAGCCGCAGGTTGACGAGGAGCGCCAGCGCGAACGCGGCGACCAGCGCGCCCATGGTGGCCATCTGGATGAGGGAGCGGGGCAGCGTGACGATGGTCTTCGCCCCGGCGGAGCCCAGCGTGTTGAGGACGAGGAGTCCCCAGACCGTCGCGACGAGCTTCGACGTGTGGTCGGTGGTCATCTCAACCCCCGTCCCGTGCGCGGAGGGTGCTGCCGGCGTCCTGCCGGTACGGCGCGCCCTGCCACTGCCGGAAGCCGAGGACCCGGCCCGCGTCGTGCGCGACGAACCTCCACGGCCCGACGTAGACGTTGTCGTACCAGCGGTTGTGCTGCTCGCCGGTGATCGCCCGGGCCACCCGGTCGCCCAGGTACGGCGACCAGTCGGGAGACGTGCCCTCGTTGGACAGCACCGCCATCCGGTCGCACAGCTCCTCGCAGCCGACGACGGACTTGTCGAGGGCGAAGCGGTTGCCGTGGACGTCGACGCGCTGGGTCTTCCACCGGCAGTCGGCGTAGAGCGGTGCGGTGGCGATCGCGGGCCGCGCGCAGCGCTTCGTGTCCTTCACCAGCAGCGTGCAGTATCCGGTGGAGGTGTTGGCCGGGCTGTTGCAGAACCGGTCGGCGTTCTCCCACAGGGTGATCCCGGACCAGTTGTCCTCCAGCACGTTCCGGTGGATCTCGATCCGGTCCGTGCGGGCCGGGACCCGCGGCTCGCCGCCGGCCTCGGACACGTAGACCGTGCCGTACGGGAAGTCGTCGCCGTCGGCGGCGGCCGCGCGGCCCTCGACCCAGTTGTTCCGCCGGATCGTGTTGTTCCTGATCACCGCGTTGTAGCTGGTCTCGTAGATGAGGGCGGCACCGTCGTTGGCCTCCAGGACGTTGTCCTCGACGCGGAAGTCGTTGTTGTTGTTGTCCGCCCACAGCCCGGCCCCGCGGTTGTCGTGCACCCAGTTGCCGCGGATGTCGGCGCCGTCGACGGCCCAGAACTTCATGCCCCCGCTGCAGCCGCAGCCCGGCTGCCGCCGCTCCCAGTCGTCGGTGTTGTTGCCCGTGATCTCGTTGCCCTCGACCACGAGGCCCTTGATGGAGTCGCCGGCCTTGTACGCGTTCATCGCGTACTGCCCGTTGCCGCGCAGGCAGCTGGCGCGGACCCGCTGGCGGGCACCGGCCATCAGCCCGGCGCCGGAGTTGTCCTGGATCGTCGCGTGCTCGATCACCCACCCGTCGGCCGAGTCGTGGTTGACGACGCCCTCGTCCTGCGGCGCGACGAAACCCTGCACGGTCAGATGGCTCAGGGTGACGTCACGGGCCGTGCCGCCGAACGCGTACTGGTTGGTCCGCCCGCCGTCGAGGACCGCGCCCGGCGCGCCGAGGTAGCGGTTCCCCTCCTTCGGCAGGACCTGGTCGTACGGCCCCGGTTCGAGCCGGTGCCTGCCCGGCCGCAGCCAGAACGTGGTGCGCGGGGGACTGCTCTCGGTCTTGGCGGCCAGGTCGCCGACCACCGACGGGTCGACCGTCACCGCGCCCGCCGGCGCCGTCGCCGGCCCGGCCGCGCGCGCCGCGCACACCCGGGCCACCGACGCGGACGGCGCGGCGGTCGGTGCGGCGGTCGGCGCCGGCCGCGCGTCGGGCGTGCCCGGCGTGCCGCCCTCGCAGCCGGTCGCCGCGAGAAGCGCCAGCGCGAGCGCTGCCGCAGGCGGCACCCGGTGCCGCCACTTGATCCCCAAGCCTTCCCCCACTAGCCGCGGAACCCGAGCACGGTCGTGAAACCCTGCGCGCCGTCGGTGAATCCGGTGCCGACCAGCGTGGTGGCGGGCTCCTTGCGCCCGAAGCCGGCGGAGTACCAGCCCAGCGGCGGTTCGCTCTCGCCGCGATGGGCCCGCCAGGACAGCTCCCCGGGCAGGTCGAGCACCGCGGAGCGGTCCTCGCCGTCCCGGGTCCAGGTGAGCACCGCCCGGCTGCCCACCAGGTCCGCGGTGATCGCCGGGCCGAGGTGGAACGCCAGCGACACGGCCCGGCGCGGGCCTTCGACCTCGTCGACGACGGTCAGTTCGCCGCTCTCGGCCGTCAGCTCCACCGTGCGGCGGTGCACGGAGGGCTGGTAGCCGTCGTGCTCGGCGGACCAGCGGGCCGTTCCGCCGGAGGTGCCGGACGCGTCCGCGACCAGGACACGGCTGCGGGCGTGCCGGGTCCACAGGAACGGGCCGCCGGAGACGGACTGGTCGGCGTCGTCCAGGGACAGGGTGTTGTGGCCGAGGGTCGACCGGAAGTACCGCCGCCACTCGGGCTGACCGTGGTAGCAGAAGGTCCCCGGGTCGGCGAGCACGTCGACCCCGTCGTGCCGGACCTCCACGGACAGCGCGTCCGCGTGGGCGTGCGCGGCGATGGACAGGAACCCGTGCGGACCGGCGTCGCAGCGGCACCAGATGCCCTCGGGGCCGCGCAGGATGGTCATGCCCGCGTCGGCGAAGTGGTCCGGCCGGCTCGCCGGGCGGGACACGGCGGGCGCGCCTCCGACCTCGGCGTACGGCCGCAGGAGCGCGGCGAGCAGCGGCGTGCGCACATCGGTGCCGGTCACCGCGGGCCACCAGGGGAGCCGGCCGAACACGGCGTCCCCGGTGGCGAGCAGCGAGCCCCACCGCTCGGTGCCGGCGCCGTCCACGATCAGACCGTGCCCGTCGTCCGCGTCGCCCTGGCGCGGCGGCCGCAGCCGGTCGTCCACGACGGCGGCGAGCGCGTCGGTCATCCGCAGCAGCACCAGCCGGACCGTCGCGGGCACCGGCACGCCGGCGGCGTCCGCCTCGGCCACCGCGGCCAGGCCGAGTTCGAGGACCAGACCGTGGTACTCGGTGGCCAGCTCGCGGTTGAGGCCGGAGAGGAAGGTGTTGGCGCGCAGATGCCGGTCGAGCGACCGCATCGCGTCGGCCCGCCAGCGCGCCGACGACGGGAACCAGCCGAACGCGCAGGCCGCGGCGAACTGCCCGGCGGCCTCCGCGATGACGTGGTTGTTCGCCGAGGACCCCCGGCTGGGGAACGCGGCCAGCCAGCGCTGGTGGTGCCAGATCTGCCGGCGCGCCGCCGGGTTGTCCTCGAAGAGACCGGCCGCGCCCGGCCAGCCGTCGAGCAGCCGGCGCACCCACACCCAGGACAGCAGCCGGATGCCCAGCTCGATGCCGCTGGTCCAGTGCACCCCGCGCAGCGGCGTGTTGGCCGCCCACCACGACCGCAGGTGCTCGGCCACGCGCTCCGCGTACCGCTCGTCCCCGGTGACCGCGTAGGCGGCGGCGAGCACGGTGAGGTACTGGTGCCGGGACGGCTCCCAGATCTGCTTGATGTCGCCGACCGCCTCCTCGTCCCGGTACGGCACGTCGAAGGCGTAGCCCCACGGGGCCCGGCGCCCCGTCTTCGGGTCGTGGCACCAGTCCGGGTCGACCATGTCGTCCCGCTCCACCCCGAAGAACTCGGCGTGCCCGGCCATCAACCGGTCCGCCTCGGCGACGAGCCGCTTCACGGCGTCCGAAGGCACCGCGTCGATCGCCCCCGCGGGCAGCACCGCCGTGAACCGGGCGCCGGTCACGGTCGGGCACTCCGGCAGCGCCGACCGCCACCGCCGTCTGCGCACCGCGTCGGACACCCGGCCGCCGACCTCCCGCGGCCCCATCCGGGACAGCCGCCGCAGGTACCAGCCCGCGCTCATCGTCATCGCGCCCCCGCCAGCGTCACCGGCACACCGGCGGCCAGACCGGCCTGTACGGCGAGGGTGGCCGCCGTGGTGGCGACCAGCGACTCCAGCGGCACCGGCATCGGCCCGCCGGTCCGCACGGCCCTGACGAACGAGGCCAGCTCGGCCTCCTGGCCCTTGTCGCGGGCCTTCGGCAGCCGCGAGCTGACCCACCGCTTGGGGCCGTACACCGACGCGCGCACGAAGTCGTCGAACCGCAGCACCTTGCCGTCGGCGACCAGGTCCAGCGTCTCCTTGGGGAAGCCGGGGGCGCCGGTCGTGACGTAGCTGATGGTGGCGGTGGACCCGTCCGGGTAGCGCAGGAGGACCTGCAGGTCCTCGTTGCCGGGCGTGGCGACCGCGTACACGGAGACCGGGTCGGCCCCGAGCAGCCAGCTCGCCGTGTCGACGAAGTGCCCGCCCTCGCCGGCGAACCGCGAGCCCTCGGTGCCCTGCTGGAGGTACCAGCTGCCGTGCTGCAGCGAGCCGGCGTTGACCAGGTAGCGGAGGTTCGCCGGACCGGTCCGGGCGCCGAAGCGCTTCTTCGCCTCCTGGAGCAGCGGCGAGAACCGGCGGTTGAAGCCCACCTGGAGCCGGTCGTTGCCCGACTTCTCCACCGCCGCGAGCACGCCCGCCAGCTCGTCCTCGGTGAGCGCCAGCGGCTTCTCCACGAACACGGCCTTGCCGGCGAGCAGCGCCCGCTGGGTCAGTTCGGCGTGCGAGCTGTGCCGGGTGACCACGAACACCGCGTCGATGGAAGGGTCGTCGAGCACGGAGTCCAGGTCGGTGGTCGCCTCGGCGAAGCCGAACTTCCGCTGCGCGTTGGCCGCGGACAGCGCCGTCGTGGTGACCACCTTCGACAGCTCGACGCCCTCGCGCTGCGCCAGGTGCGGCAGCAGCATCGACGTCGCGTAGTTCCCGGCGCCGACGAACGCCAGCCGCACCGGCGTGCCGGCCGGGCGGGCCGCGGCGGTGGTGCCGACGGCGGGCCGCTTCACCGCGGGCACGGCCACCTCCGGCGCCTCCGCCTCCGCCGCGCCCTCGGGCGCGGGGTAGCGGAACAGCACGGCCACGGCCTTCAGGTCGCCGTCCTTCAGCGACCGGTACGTCTCGACGGCGTCCTCGAAGTCGGCGACGTGGGACACCAGCGGCTCCACGTCGACGCTGCCGCGCGCGACGAGGTCGAGGAAGCACGCCAGGTTGCGGCGCTCGGTCCAGCGCACGTAGCCGATCGGGTAGTCCCGCCCCTCCAGCTCGTACTCCGGGTCGTAGCGCCCGGGGCCGTACGAGCGGGAGAACCGGACGTCGAGCTCCTTCTCGTAGTACGCGTTCCACGGCAGGTCCAGGCGGCACTTGCCGATGTCGACGACCCGGCCCCGGTCCCGGCTCATCCGGGCGGCCAGCTCGACCGGCTGGTTGCTGCCGCCGCCGGCGGCCAGGTACACCTGGTCCACGCCGTGGCCGCCGGTGAGTTCGGCGACGGCGGTCTCCACGGCCGCCGAGCCGGGATCGGCGCAGGCCGTGGCGCCCAGGCGCTCGGCGAGCTCGCAGCGCGCCGGATCGGGGTCGACGCCGATGACGCGGACGCCCGCGGCGGCGAGGAGCTGCACCACCAGCTGCCCGATCAGCCCCAGGCCGATGACCAGCGCCGACTCGCCGAGCTGCGGCTCGCCCTGGCGGACGCCCTGCAGCGCGATCGACCCGACCGTGCCGAAGGCCGCGTGCCGCGGGGCCAGGCCGTCCGGCACGGGCGTGTAGAGGTTCTTCGGCACCCAGTTCAGCTCGGCGTGCAGCGCGTGCTCGTTGCCGGCGCAGGCCACGAGGTCGCCGACGGACACGTCGTCGATCCCGGCGCCGACCTGCTCGACCACACCGCACAGGGAGTAGCCCAGCGGCGTGTAGGAGTCCAGCTTGCCCATCACCTTGCGGTAGGTCGCGGGCACCCCGTTGGTGGCCACGCTCTGCATGACCTTGGCCACCTGGTCCGGGCGGGAGCGGGCCTTGCCGAGCATCGACATGCCGGCCTCGGACACCTTCATGAGCTCGGTCCCGGTGGAGATCAGCGAGTAGGCGGTGCGGACCAGCACACCGCCCGGCTTGCATCCGGGCACCGGCACGTCGAGCACCGTCAGTTCGCCGCTCTTGTAGTTCTGTACGACCTGTTTCACCGAAGTCCTCTTGCTCTCTACGCCGTCGCGGGGGAGTTCTGGCCGGACCCGGAGGTCGCGCCGCGATACCAGTACTCGAGGGTCAGCACATGCCACAGATGCTTGGAGAAGTCCCGGTGCCCGGCGGCGTCCTCGGCGACCATGCGCGCCAGCGCGTCGCGGCGCAGCAGACCGGAACCCACGAGCACGCCGTCGTTGACCACCTCGCGCACCAGCGGCGCCAGGTCCCGGCTCATCCACGCCCGCAGCGGGGCGCTGAACAGGCCCTTCGGCCGGTACACGATCTCCCGGGGCAGGACCGAGGCGGCCGCCTCCTTGAGGACGGCCTTGCCCTGCCGGCCGACGATCTTGCGGTCGCCGGGTATGGCGAACGCCGCCTTGACCACCTCGACGTCCACGTACGGCACCCGCACCTCGGTCGACGCGGCCATGCTCGACCGGTCCGTGTACGCGAGGTTCAGGCCCGGCAGGAACATCCGCGCGTCGCCCAGGCACATGCGGTTGACGAAGTCGTCGAGGTCGTTGTCCTCGTAGACGTCCGCGTGCTCGGTCAGCACGTCCGTGACCGTCCCGGCCAGGTCCGGGTCGACCAGGGCGAGCAGCTCCTCCTGGTCGTACATGGTGTAGCTGCGCCGGAACGCGGTCTCCTCCGGCAGATCGGCGAAGGACAGGAACCGCTTCGCGAACCGCACCGACCGGTACCCCCGCCGGGCCGAAGCGACCGGCAGCCGGTCCACGGTCGCGGACAGGCCGCGCCGCAGCGGCCCCGGGACGCGCTGGTAGCGCAGCGCGAGCAGGTTGGCCAGGTGCTTGCGGTACCCGGCGAACAGCTCGTCGGCACCCATCCCCGAGAGCATCACCTTGACCCCGGCCTCCCGGGCGGCCGAGCAGATCAGGAACGTGTTGATCGCGGCCGGGTCGCCGATCGGCTCGTCCAGGTGGTAGGTCATCTGAGGCAGCAGGTCGAGCACGTTCGGAGCGATCTCGATCTCGTGCAGGTCGACGCCGAACCGCTCGGCCACCTGCCGGGCGTACCGCAGATCGTCCGGCATCGCCTCGAACTTGGCGTCCTCCGCACGGAACCCGATCGTGTAGGCGGAGATCCCGGGCCGGTCGCGGGCCGCCAGCGCGGTCAGATAGCTGGAGTCGAGCCCGCCGGACAGGAACGTCGCCACCGGCACGTCGGACAGCAGGTGACGCCGGGTCGACTCCTCGACGATCGCGGCCAGGTCCGGCACGTCGCCGCTCAGGGCCCGCTCCCGGCCCTCCGCCGCGACGTCCTTCAGGTTCCAGTAGCGACCGCGCTCCACCCGGCCGTCGGCCCGGCACCGGAGCCAGCTGCCCGGCGGCAGCTTCTCCGCCTCGCGGTACGCGCACCGCGAATCCGGCACCCAGTAGTAGAGGAGCGAGGCCACCAGGGCGCCCGGATCCACCTCCAGCGAACCGCCGGTCACGGCGGCGAGCGCCTTGAGCTCGGACGTGAACACCAGCCCCTCGCCGCGCCGGAGCACGAACAGCGGCTTGATGCCGAGCTGGTCGCGGGCGAGCACCAGGTCACCGGTGCGCTCGTCGAAGATCCCGAACGCGAACATGCCGCGCAGCCGGGGCAGGCAGTCCGTGCCCCAGCGCCGCCAGGCCTCCAGCAGCACCTCGGTGTCGGAGGTGCCGCGGAAGCGCACCCCGGCCGCGGCCAGTTCGGCCCGCAGCTCGGGCGCGTTGTACAGCTCGCCGTTGTACGTCAGGACCAGGCCGTCCGAGACCATCGGCTGGGCGCCCGTCTCGGACAGGTCGACGATGGCCAGCCGGCGGTGCCCGAGGTGCACCTCGCCGTCACCGACGGCGTGGCTGTAGAGCCCCGCCCCGTCCGGACCGCGATGGGCGAGGGTGTCGGTGAGCCGGTCGGTCACCGCCTTCCCGTCCGGCCATCGGTACGTCCCTGCGATGCCACACATGTCTTACCGCGCCTCCTGGTCGCTGTCCGGGACGCGCGCCGCCCACATGGGCAGCCGCTCCGTCCGTGGCCGGCCCGACCCGTTCTGCCGGGCCTGCCGCTCGTTCTGGCCGCGCAGCGCGGTCTGCGGCCCGTCCCACAGGGTGCCGTCGGTGCGGTCCCGCGGATCGGGGTCGATCAGCACCACACCGATCACCGGGATGTGCTGGTCCGCGAGCTGCCGCGCCACGGTGTGCAGCCATGCGGCGCTGCCGTGCCCGGCCCGTACGACGAGCACCGTCCGGTCGCCCAGGTACCGCAGGTCGGTCCACGCCGCGCCGGGCGCCACCGATCCGACGCCGATCCGGCGCTCCTGCGGCGACAGCGCGTCGGCACGGTCCCCGCCCACCACGGTCGGATCCCCGGGCCGCGGGCGGCGGTTGACGAGCCCCTGGCCCGGCAGGCCGTCGACGACGACCACCGGACCGTCCGGGGCCAGCGCCGCGGCGAGGTCCAGGGCGATCACGCTCGTCGCGCCCTCGCTGCCCAGCTCCAGCAGCGACACCGGCTCCGCCGAGTCGCGCACGGTGCGGGCCAGCGACGTGGTGAGCCGTTCCCGTGCCGCCCGCACACGGCGGCGCCGCCACGGCCCGGCCGGCCTGCGCGGCAGCTCCGAGATGACCGAGGCACCGAGGTTCGCCGCGATGTCCCGGCGCAGCACGGGGCGGTCCGCCACCACCGTGCCGACCGCGGCCACCGCCAGCCCGAGGACGAGTCCGAGGACGAGCCCGAGCCCGGCGTGGGTGGCGGTCGCCTTCGCGAGCGACTGCCGCACCGCGCGCGGCGCGTCCACGATCTGCGTGCCGGTCACGAGCCGGGGGGTGCCGATGCGCGCCTCGGCGGCCCGCTGGTCGAAGTCCGCGATCCGCGAGGTGAGTTCCGCCCGGCGGGCGAACAGCGACTCCAGGTCCGCCGACGCCTTCGGCCCGTTCTGCGCCGACGAGCCCCCGATCGTCGTGTTGACCTGCTTGAGTTCCTCGCGCATCCGGTCGCGCTGGTCGAGCAGGGCCTTGGCCTCGGCGTTCGAAGCCTCCTTTATCCGCCGCACGTGGTCCGCGACGAACGCGTCGGCCAGCGCCTGGGCGCGGGCCACCGCCTCCGCGTCGGTGTCACCCGTCACGTCGATCCGCAGCACGTTGTTCGTCAGGCCGACGCCCAGGTAGTCCTTCATGAAGTCCTCCGGCTTGTCCGGGGACTTGAGGGCCTTCAGGGCGGTGTCGGCGATCCGCGTGGTCTGCAGCAGCTCGACGTCGGTACGGATCAGCGTTCCGGGGTCGTTCGGCTGGTCCTCCTGGCGCGCCACCAGCACCTTGGTCGTCGCGGTGGGCGGCGGCGGCAGCAGGATCGCCACCGCCGCGCCGATGAGCAGCCCGAGCAGCGCCATGGAGCCCCACAGGCGGCGCCTCCGCCGCACCGACACCACCAGTGCGTGCAGGTCGAGGAGCGGAGCCGCGGCCGACGGCTCCGACGTCGTACGCGTCGTCACACCGAACCTCCCGTCGCACCGTCGCCGACGGCGAGCGCCGGCGACGCCGCATGCCGACGCTGACCGGCGGACCGTGCCGTCCGGGCCACGACCGGGCCGGCGAGGACGATGCCGACGATCTCGTGCCGGGCGTCCGCACACGCCTCGGCGATGCCCGCGAGCTCCGCCGCGGTCCAGCTGCCCGCGCTGAGCACGACCAGCGCCCCCGACACGTCGTCGCCGTCCGGCAGCATCGGCTGCGACACCGACACCGCCACCACCCGCAGCCGGGGATATCCGCCGCCCGAGGAACCGGTGGCGGGATCGCCGTGGGCCTCGGCGACGAGCTGCCCGGCCGCCCGGTGGGCGATCTCGTCGCCCTCCGGGACGACGACGAGGAGCCGGCGCGGCGCCGGCAGCAGGTCCCGGAGACGCACGCACACCCGCCGGAAGCGGAGCTGCCTGCTGGCCTCGTCGCCGGACGCCCGCGGGGCCGGGATGTCCCACCGGGTGTCGATGCCGAGCAGCCGGCGGAGCCACCGCGGGCCGCGGCCCTGCGGACGGTTCGCGGAACGCTCGACGGCCACGTCGACGGTGCCGAGGAGCGCCGCGCCCAGCGCCGCCGTGATCTCCGGCTCGCCGCGCAGCCGGCGACTCATCCGCGCCGCGGTGAGGTGACCGATGACCGCGAGCAGGAACGACAGCAGCGCCCCGCCGGCGATCAGCTGCTCCTGCGTCGGCGGAGCCTCGCCGGCCGGCCGTGCCGCCGGACCCATCACGACCATGTTGGCCTTGCTGGACTTGCCGGAAGCGGGGTCGGCCTGGTCCAGCTTCTCGATGGCCTCCCGCAGCGCGGTGCGCAGCTTCTCCAGTTCGGTGCGGGTCTGCACGCTCTCCACGGTCCGCCCGGGATCGGCCGCGTCGGCCAGTTCGGTGATGCGGCGGTTGGCCTGCACGACCGCCTGCCGCAGCGACTCCAGCCGCGCCGCCGCCTCGGGGTCCGCGCTGTCGCCCACGATCCGCGTGGCGAAGGTGACGAACTGGCGGGCCACCTGGTCGGCGAGCTGCTGGGCGCGCTCCGGGGTGTCGGCCGTGCCCGAGATCTTGATGATGTTCCCGTTGGCGGCCTTGGCGCTCACCTGCTCCCGCAGCTCGGTGCCGCTGACCCCGCGCCAGGCGAGCGTGGTGGCCGCGCGGTCGACCACGACCGAACTGGTCGCGATCTCCGCCTGGGTGAGCAGCTCGCGCTCCTCCCACGCGCCCGGCAGCAGCACCGACGCCGACGTCGTGTACCGCGGCGGGACCAGGGTGGAGGTTCCGTAGCCGACGAGCGCGCCCACCACGGTGATGAGGGTGAGGAACCGTCCGCGCCGACGGATAATCCGCCCGAAGGTGACCAGGCGTATCGTGTCATCGCTCAACGACGGGGCCTCGTCCCTGCCCGGTTCGGGTCGGCCGACGCCGGACCCCGGTCACGGCAGGCGGCGTCGTAGGCGGCGAGCAGGGACTTCTGGGAGTTCCGCCAGGACAGCGGCCCGCTGATCCGCTCCCGGCCGATCTCGCCCATCCGCGCCCGCTGCTCCGGATCGTCGAGGAGCATGGCGATGAGCTTGGCGAACTCCGACTCGTCGTTGGCCGGCGCGTAGACGGCGGCGTCGCCGGCGGAGACGCGTGCCTCCCGGAGGTCGAACGAGACCACCGGTCGGCCCATCACCATGTACTCCAGGACCTTGTTCATGGTCGACACGTCGTTCAGCGGATTGCGCGGGTCGGGGGAGAGGCACACGTCCGCGGTGGACAGGTACCGCGCCAGATCGGCGTCCGGCACGCGCCCGGTGAACTGCACCTGCTCCGAGAGGCCGAGCCGCTCGGCCAGCTCCACCATCGCGTCGAAGGTGTCGCCGCCGCCGACGAACACCGCGTGCCAGTCGCTCCGCCCGACCTCGTCGCGCAGCTTCGCGAGGGCCCGCAGGGCGTAGTCGACGCCGTCCTGCGGCCCCATTACGCCGAGGTAGCACAGCAGATGGGGCTTGCCGCGCTTGAGCTCGGGCTCCGCCGGCACGGGGTGGAACCGGTCGACGTCGGGCGCGCTGCGCACGACGAACACGTCCTCCGGCCGCCGGCCGCCGCGGCGCACCGCGACGTCCCGGTAGCTCTCGTTCGTGGCGAGCACGATGTCGGCGGCCCGGTAGGTCCGCCGCTCCAGCGCGCACACGGCGCGGTAGAGCAGGTCCTCGCCGCGGTCGAACCGCGAGAGGTACAGCTCGGGCACCAGGTCGTGCTGGTCGAAGACGAACCGCGCTCCGCTCCGCTTCATCCACAGGGCCGGCAGGAACAGCAGGTCCGGCGGGTTGCAGGCGTGGACCACGTCGACCGGGCCCACCTTCCGGGCCAGCCGGAAGGTGTGCCACAGCGCGGAGCCGTACTCCTTCAGGTAGCCGGCCGGACCTCCGGTGGCGGCGCGCAACGGGTAGCGGTGGATCCGCACCCCGTCGATCTCCACCTCCCGCTCGGTGTCCCTCTTGCTCCCCTGCGGACAGATGACGTGGACCTCCCAGCCCGCGTCGCGCAGGGTCGTGCACTCCTGCCACACCCGCCGGTCGAACGGCACCGACAGGTTTTCCACCAGGATCAGCGCGCGCCGGTTCTTCCGGCCGCCACTGGTCTTTTCACCAAGCAAGGCCCACGTACCCAGGTTCGGCCCGGCGCGCGTCGGCGTCGGGAAGATGGATGAGGTCGACGATCAGCGGCCCGTCGCCATGGGGGAGCGCCGCGAGCACGGCCGGATCCCTGGTGCCGACGAGGCACACCTCGGCGTGGTCGAGCACCTCCTCGACGGAGTCCGCGAGCAGCTGCCCGAGGTGCGGCAGCCGGGTCTCGATGTACTCGCGGTTCGCGCCGAGCAGCCGGGAGAGGCTGACGTTGGCGTCGTGGATCTTCAGCTCGTAGCCCTTGCCGAAGAGCCGCTCGGCCAGCTCGACGAGCGGGCTCTCGCGGAGGTCGTCGGTGCCGGGCTTGAAGGACAGCCCGAACAGGCCCACCCGGCGCTTGCCGGTGCGCTCGACGAGGTCCACCGCGCGCTGCAGGTGGTCGGCGTTGGACGCCAGCACGTGGGAGAGGATCGGCACCGAGACGTCGGCCCGCTGCGCCGCGTGGACCAGGCTGCGCAGGTCCTTGGGCAGGCAGGAGCCGCCGAAGGCGAAGCCGGGCCGCAGGTAGGCGGGGCTGATGTTCAGCTTGCGGTCGGCGAGGAACACGTCCATCACCTGGTGCGAGTCCACCCCGAGCGCCTGGCACACCGAGCCCAGCTCGTTCGCGAAGCCGATCTTCAGGCCGTGGAACGCGTTGTCCGCGTACTTGATCGCCTCGGCGGTCGGCACCGGCACCCGGAACACCTCGCCGGGCAGGCCCTCGTACAGCGAGAGCACCACGTCGCCGCTCGCCGCGTCGAGCTCGCCGATGACGGTCTTGGGCGGGTCGAAGAAGTCCCGCACGCTCGTGCCCTCGCGCAGGAACTCCGGGTTGACCGCGACCCCGACGTCCACGCCGGCCGTGCCGCCGACGTACTTCTCCAGGATCGGCACCAGCAGGTTCAGGCAGGTGCCGGGGAGCATGGTGCTGCGGAACACGACGGTGTGCCGCCCGCCCCGCTCGGCGAGCGCGACGCCGATCTCCTCGGTGACCCGCTCCAAGTACGTCGTGCACAGGCTGCCGTTGGGCTCCGACGGCGTGCCGACGCAGATCAGCGACACCTCGCTGCCCATGATCGCCTCGCGGACGTCGGTGGTGGCGTGTAAAGCCCCGCTCCGCACGACCTCGGCGACGAGCTCGCCGATCCCCTCCTCGACCACCGGGGCCTTGCCGTCGTTGACCAGGTCCACCTTCACCTGGTTCACGTCGACGCCGATGACCTCGTGGCCCATGCTCGCCAGGCACGCGGCCGACACGCAGCCCACGTAGCCGAGCCCGAAAACGCTGACCTTCATGACGCGTTCCTCCCCCCAGGCAGGCCCTCTCGGCCTGCGGTCCGCACATCCACCGGACGACGTCCCCCGCACATCAGTAGGCCCCCTGGCCGTAGAGCACCGCACGCAGCGTCTTCCACAAGATCACCGTGTCCAGGGCGAGCGACCAGTCCTCCACGTACCGCAGATCGAGCCGGACCGCTTCCTCCCACGGCAGGTCGCTGCGTCCGCTGATCTGCCACAGGCCGGTGAGTCCGGGCTTGACCAGCAGCCGCCGCCTGATGTCCGGGCCGTACGCGGCACTCTCCTCGGGTAACGGCGGCCGCGGTCCGACGAGCGACATCGATCCGGTGAGCACGTTGAAGAGCTGCGGGAGCTCGTCGATCGAGTAGCGGCGCAGCACGGAGCCGACCCGGGTCACCCGGGGGTCCTGTCGCATCTTGAACAGCAGGCCGGCGCCCTCGTTGAGCTCGGCCAGCTCGTCGCGTGCCCGGTCCGCACCGGCGACCATGGTGCGGAACTTGAGGATGGTGAACTCGTTGCCGTCCTTGCCGACCCGGCGCTGGCGGTAGACCGCGCCGCCCCGGCTCTCCGCCGCCACGAGCAGCGCGACCAGCAGCATCAGCGGCGCGAACAGCAGCAGCAGGACCGCCGCGCCCAGTCGGTCGACGACCTCCTTGACCGCCCGCCGGCCGCCGGTGAAGGTCGGCATGCTGACCCGCAGCAGCGGGATCCCGAGCACCGCGTCGACGTGCAGCCGCGGGCCGGCCACCTCCATCAGCACGGGCGCCACGACCATCTCGGCGTCGCTGCCTTCGAGGTTCCACGCCAGCCGCTGCAGCCGGTCCGGTGACCAGTGCGGGTCGGGCGTGACCGCGACGACCCGGTAGCCGTCGCGGCTGATGTGGGTGGCGACCTCCGTCAGGCGGCCGACGACCGGCACTCCGTCCAGCTGGTCGCCGTCGATCCCGAGGCCGTCCGTCGTGCACACCGCGTCCACCCGCCACCCGAGGTGCGGGAACTTGCGGGTCCGGCTGATCAGATCGCGCACCGTGGCCGGGCTGCCGGCGGCGAGCACCGGCCGCAGGCATCGCCCCTCCTTGCGCTGCTTGTGCAGCCAGAGGCGGAGCAGGTACCGCGTGGTCATGGTGATCACCGCGATCGCGGGGATCGCGACGAAGATCCAGAGCTTGATGTTGCGCGAGGTCAGGGCGATGCCGCCGAGCGCCAGCATGACGGTCGCCATGAAGAGGGAGCGGCCGAGCCGGCGGAACTCCTCGGCACCCTGACCGAGCACGGCCGGAGCCCACGCGCGGCTCACCGCGAGCGCCCCCAGCACCAACAGCTCGGTGCCGAACGCGAGGATGCCCCACTTCTCGTGCCAGTTGGCCGCGTCCCGCGCCCCGAAGAACTCGCCTATCGAGGCCACCACGAACGCGGTGGCCGCCGTGTCGCTGATGATGACGGTACGGCGGTACCGCTGCTCCCAGTCACTCGCGGTCCGGTCGATCGTCCCGTTCGCCAGACGCCCGCGCGCTGACGGAAGCGGGCTGACTAGTCCCCCCTGCCGCACAGAACCCCCCAGGTCCCAGTGGTTCGACGTGTTCGCCCAACACCGTTCCTCCTCCGGAAGGCCCCCATTCCCTCCGTACACGGAATACCGGTTCATCCGGACCCGGTCGAGCACCCCGCCCTGGCGGCGGCAGGCTCACCTGTCCGGTCGGACTCTCGATGCGCGCGGCGACCCGCCGAAACCCTGGGGTGCTCCCCGCACCCAAGGCCCCCCCGGGCTCCACGAGTTGATCCCCCCGTGGTCGGCGCGAGGGGCGCGACTGTAGGCCCACCCCCGTGCCGGACCTAAAGATCATTGTTGGTCGCCTCGTGTCCGATCAGCTGAAGCACGGTCAATCTAGACCATCGAGACGGGTATGGAGAGGGGGTGTGTGCAATTTGTGCGTAAGCTTTGAGACTTGATCCATCGGCCGGTCGCGGCCTGGTCCAAGCGTTGACTAACTGGTAAAGCATTAGGGCATGTTGAACGGCTGAAGCATGCATTCCGCATGTGTCCGCGCGCCCCGTCAAGACGCACGTCACGCCCGCGCCGGCGAAACGCGCGCCCCTCCGATCCGCCCAGTTCACCACCCCGGCGTGCGCCCCGTTCGGCACATCCGAGGGGTCGACCGGAAAACGACGTCCTGTGAACGGGCGTCGAGGGCGTTCCCCGGCCACCCCTCCCTCCCGTTGTGACCAGCGTCACTCCGCCCGCCCGTGATGATTGCGGGGCCGCATCCGCTTGATCATCCGGCGGATCCCGCCACTTCGATGGGGAAGGGGGCTCGGTGATGGACCGCGAGTGCGTGACACTGCGCGCGGCCGACATGGGGCGGCACGCGTCCGAGTTCGTCGAGGGCGTCGCCGCGAGAGGGCGGCTGCCGCTGGACTACTCGGCGGCCAGCCTGCGCCTGGTGGACCGGCTGATCGACGGGCTCCGGCGGGGTGGCGCGGCCCGGGAGGAGGTGACCGGGCCGCTGACGGGCCTCGGGGCGTACGTCGGCGAGGTGCTGGTGCGGCAGGCCGGGGCGGTGTGGGTGGACCTGCCCCCCGGCCACCCCCTGCGGTCCCTGTTCACGCACCCGGTCGGCGTGCGGATGCCGGACGGGCGGGTCTGGAACCCGCTCGGCCGCACCGTGAACCGCTTCGAGCGGGGGCCGGCGGAGTCGCTCCAGACGTTCTTCCTCACCCTGCACGGCAGGCGGCCGCCCCGCGCGCGCCGGGGCCCGGTGCGGGGGTCCGGCAGGCCGTAGGGCCTGTCGTCACCTTCCCGTCCGCCCCGCGGGCGACGACGGGAAGGTGGCGGCGGACCCTGGGCGCCGTCCTGCCGACGATCCGACAGGGCGTCGGAGCAGGTCTGTTGACGGTCTGAAAGGATGGACGCTCTCCGGTTCCACGACGGGACCGGGAGTCCGAGGGCGTACGGGGTGTGAAGAGGGTCGTGTGGGCGAGGGAACGGGGCGCGTGCCCGCCGCGGCACCCGGCCGGGACCGCGACGCGGAGCTCGGCGCGGCCGTCGAGCGGGCCCGCCACGGCGACGAGGACGCCTTCGCGCTGGCCTACCGGATCGTCAACCCCGGACTGCTCGGATACCTGAGGGGCATCGTCGGCGAGGACGCCGAGGACGTCGCCTCCGAAGCGTGGCTGGAGATAGCCCGCGACCTCGGCCGCTTCCGCGGCGACAGCGCGGGATTCCGCGGCTGGACCGCGACCATCGCCCGCCACCGCGCCCTCGACCACCTCCGCCGCGTGCGGTCACGGCCCCGCCCCAGCGGGATCGAGCAGGACGTCCTCGACCTCCCGACCTCCGGGGACACGGCCGGCGAGGCCCTGGACGCCCTGTCGACCGAGCACGCGCTCGCCCTGATCGCCGGGCTGCCGCGGGACCAGGCCGAGGCCGTACTGCTGCGGGTCGTCGTCGGCCTCGACGGACCGACCTCCGCCCGAGTTCTCGGCAAACGTCCCGGTGCGGTACGGTCCGCCGCACACCGGGGATTGAAGCGACTCGAAAGACAACTCCGGGAGAGGGGGAGGTGACCCGTGTCCGACGACCGGTCGAACCGCACACTGGAGGATTCCCTGCGGGCCGCGCTGAGCGGGCGGACCCGCACCGCCGGCGACCCCACTCCGGGCGGACGCCGCGCGGACGCCGACGTACCGGCGCCGGGCGGAGTGCTCGACGGGTGTGATGTCCCGGCTCCGGGCGGGGAGTTCACCCGGCCGGTGGCCGGGGATGCCGGCGGGACCGAGGACGCGGAGGACGTGAAGCACGACGTCGAGGCGAGTGTCCTCGCCGCGTTCCGGGCCGCCCGTGACGCGGGCCTGCACGATTCCCGGCCGACGCGTCGCCGCGACGACTGGACGACCGCCGCCGACCGGCGGCGCCCGAGGCGTTCCCTGCGGACGGTGGTGGCCATGCTGTTCGCCAGCGCCACGCTGGGCGGGGTGGCCGTCGCCACCGGTGGTTTCCCCGACGAGGTGCCGGCGACGCTCGTCCCGGACACCGCCGACCCGGGGGCCGCGTCGACGCCCACTCCCCCTCCCGCGCCGACAGCGTCGACGCCCCCGGCACGGCCGGAGACCGGTACCCCCATCTACCCGGAGGGCCACCCCCCGCCGTCTCCCGCCTGCCGCCGCAAGCCCCCGTGCCGCGAGCCCGGGGAGGACGGGAAGCCGGGGCGCGGCCAGGGGAGGGGCAACGGCAAGGGCGACGGCGAATACAGCGGCGAGGACTACGGCGAGGGCATCGGCAAGGGCTACGGCGCGGGCCGGGGCAAGGCGGTCCCGGGCGGACGGGGGCCGAGCGGCCGCGACGCGGGCGCTACGGCTCGATCAGGCCTACCCGGATCGCGTAGCGGGTGAGTTCGAGGCGGTCGCGCATGCCGAGCTTGTGGAGGAGGTTGGCGCGGTGGCGCTCGACGGTCTTGGGGCTGATGACGAGGAGGTCCGCTATCTCCTTCGAGCTGTGGCCCTCGGCGACGAGCTTGAGGATCTCCTCCTCGCGCTCGGTGACGGCCTTGGCGGGGAGGGGCCTGCCCCGGGCCGCGTGGTCGAGGTAGGTGCGGACGAGGGCGGTCTCGGCGCCGGGGTAGATGAAGGGTTCGTCGCGTACGGCCGCGCGGCAGGCCTCGACGAGGTCGCGGTCGGCGACGGACTTGAGGACGTAGCCGCTCGCGCCGGCCTTGAGCGCTTCGAAGAAGTACTGCTCGTTGTCGTACATGGTGAGGATCAGGATCCGCAGCTCCGGCCGGAGGCGGCTGAGTTCCCGGGCGGCCTGGAGGCCGGTGCGGCGGGGCATGGAGATGTCGAGGACGGCGAGGTCGACCCGTTCCGAGCGGGCCAGGGCGACCGCTTCGGCTCCGTCCGCGGCCTCGGCGACGACGGTGAGGTCCGGCTCGGCGTCGAGGATGAGGCGCACTCCGCCGCGTACGAGCGCGTGGTCGTCGGCGAGCAGGATGCGCGTGGGGGTGCCGGCGCTCGGCTGTTCCGTCATGGTGCCGTGGCCTCCGACCGACTCCGACTCGAACGCTTCGCGTCCGCCTTCGACCGCGGGCCGCCCGCCGTGTCCAGGCGGACTTCCGTACCGCCGCCGTCGGCGTCGCGGACGGTGAGGCGGGCGCCGACGAGCAGGGCGCGTTCGCGCATGCCGCGCAGGCCGGCACCCTCGGCGGCCCCTCGCATGCCCCCGCCGTCGTCGCGGACGAGGAGGCCGACCCCGCCGTCGGGCAGGAGGCGCAGGCGGAGGTCGACGTGGCTCGCGCCCGCGTGGCGGGCGGTGTTGGTGAGGCCCTCCTGGGCCACGCGGTACAGCACCAGTTCGGTCTCGGGGTCGAGCTGCGGGAGGCCGGGGTCGATGCGGGGCCGCACGGACAGGCCGCGCGTGGAGAACTCGGAGGCGAGGGAGCGGAGGGCGCTGTGCAGCCCGAGCTCCTCCAGGACGCCCGGCCGGAGGCGGCGCGCGATGCGCCGGATCTCGTCGAGGCTTCCCCGGGTGGTCTCCTGGGCCTGCCGGAGCTCCGGCCGCAGCTCCTCGGGGGCGTGGTCGGCGGCGATCTTCAGCTGGAGGAGTACGGCGGTGAGGGTCTGCCCGACCTCGTCGTGCAGCTCCTGCGCGATGCGGCGGCGCTCCGCCTCCTGAGCGGACAGCACGCGCGCGCTGCTCGCGGCCCGCTCGGCTTCGAGCCGGTCGAGCATGGTGTTGAACGTACGGGTCAGGTCGGCGATCTCGCCCCGGCCCGCGGCCGTCGCGCGCCGCCCCGGCCTCAGCAGGTCCGCCGTCCGCATCGCGCGGGTGAGGCGCTGGAGCGGCGCGAGGCCGAGCCGCAGGAGGAAGGCGTTGGCGACGAGCATGGCGAGCAGTCCGGCCAGGAGGACGAGCGCCTCGCCGAGGAGGACCGGGGTGGAGACCGTGACGGGTCCGAACAGCAGCAGCACGGCCACGACGAGGACCGAGGCGTTCAGCAGGAAGATGCGCCAGTACAACGACACCACTCCGCCCCTCCTCTCCTCACCTCGCTCCGCACATGCCCTCTGACCTGCGGCGGGACCCATGTCCCCGCCCCATCCTGACCAGGTTCCCGGGGTCTTGTCCATCCGTGCCGACACCCATGTCCCGGGCCTCCGCGAGATGGCACCATGACCCGCGTTGCCGCCGGACACCGCCGGCCCCCACCGGACCCGACCGGGTGCGAACCGGTCACGAACACATGGGAGGGACGGGCTCGTGCCTGCTCCGCGGATGAGAACGACACCTTTGCCCGGCATCGGAGTCCAGTACGACTTCACGACGCGGGAGCACCGCGAGCTGTCGGTCATCGCGCACCGCGACGGCACCCGGACCGTGAACGTCTACCGGGCCGACGACCCCGACGCCTGCGCCCGGTCGCTGCACCTCACCGAGGGCGAGACGGCCTCGCTGATCGACGCGCTGATGCCCGCGCACCACAGCCCGAACGTGCTGCACACCACCGACCTCGGCCTGGTCGCCGAGCGGATCGAGCTGTCCGCGCACGCGTACTGGAACGGGCGCGTGCTCGGCGAGACCCGGATGCGGACCGACGCCGGCGCCTCGGTCGTCGCCGTGCTGCGCCGCTCCGGGGCGATACCGTCCCCGACGCCGGCGTTCCGGCTCGCCGGCGGCGACACGCTCATCGTGATCGGCACCCGCGAGGGCGTCGACGCGGCCGCCGCGATCCTCGGACGGGAGTGAGGACGGCGTGCACTCCGCGGTCTTCCTGATCGAATTCGGTGCCATCATCCTCGGTCTCGGCCTGCTCGGGCGGCTCGCCGGACGCTTCAGCTTCTCCCCGATCCCGCTGTACCTCCTCGCGGGGCTCGCCTTCGGCAAGGGCGGTCTGCTGCCGCTCGGCGCGAGCGAGGAGTTCGTCGCCATCGGCGCCGAGATCGGGGTGATACTCCTGCTGCTGATGCTGGGCCTCGAATACACGGCCAGCGATCTCGTCTCCAACCTCAAGACCCAATACCCCGCCGGACTGGTCGACTTCGCCCTCAACGCGGTGCCCGGAGCGGTCGCCGCGCTGCTGCTCGGCTGGGGACCCGTCGCCGCCGTCGTCCTGGCCGGCGTCACCTGGATCTCCTCCTCCGGCGTCATCGCCAAGGTCCTCGGCGACCTCGGGCGCCTCGGCAACCGCGAGACGCCGGTCATCCTCAGCATCCTGGTGCTCGAGGACCTGGCCATGGCCGTCTACCTGCCCATCATCACGGCCCTGCTCGCCGGCGTCGGGCTCGCGGCCGGGAGCGCCACGCTCGCCATCGCCCTGGGCGTGGCCGGCGCGGTCCTCTTCGTCGCCGTCCGCTACGGCCGCCTGATCTCCCGCTTCGTCTCCAGCGACGACCCCGAGAAGCTGCTCCTCGTGGTCCTCGGCCTGACCCTGCTCGTCGCCGGCGTCGCCCAGCAGCTCCAAGTCTCCGCCGCCGTCGGTGCGTTCCTCGTCGGCATCGCCCTGTCCGGCGAGGTCGCGGAGGGCGCGCACGCGCTGCTCAGCCCGCTGCGCGACCTGTTCGCCGCGGTGTTCTTCGTCTTCTTCGGACTGCACACCGACCCGGCCAGCATCCCGCCGGTGGTCCTTCCCGCGTTCGCGCTGGCCGTCGTCACCGCCCTCACCAAGATCGCCACCGGGTACTGGGCGGCGCGCCGCGCCGGCATCGGCGTGAAGGGCCGCTGGCGGGCCGGCGGCACCCTGGTGGCGCGCGGCGAGTTCTCCATCGTCATCGCCGGACTCGCCGTCACCGCGGGAGTGCAGCCGCAGCTGGGCCCCTTCGCCACCGCCTACGTGCTGATCCTCGTCGTGATGGGTCCGCTCACCGCCCGTTTCACCGAACCGGTCGCCGCGGCCCTCGCCCGGCTCCGCACGCCGAAGCCCGCGCCCGGTCAGGCCGATTCCGTGGTCGTACGCCCGAGGCCGTCCGACGGAGCGGAGGGCACGGGCGGTACGGACGCCCTCGAAGGCGGCGGGAGCGGTAGCGGCGGCATCGACGCCGACGGGCTGAACGGACTGGACGGGCTGGACGGGCTGGACGGACTGGACGGGCTGGACGGGCGGAGCGCGCCCGGCCGGGTGTGAGGGGTCGCGACCGGGGGTGAGGGGTCGTGGACGGGTGGGGCACCGCGAACCGGCGGCTTCCGTACGCACCCGCGGTGTCAGGCGGTGCCGTCACCGGCGCCCACCGACACGCGCGGGCTCACGAGCCGTCGCCCGGCTGGGGGTTGTCGTCGTGGCGGTGCAGGTCGCCGTAGCGGCCGGTGTCGATCTCCCAGCGGTGGTAGCCGACGATCCAGGCGGCGAGGCCGTCGACGTACCGGCCGGCCGCCTCGCGTGCGGCCGGGGCGAGACCGAGGAGGTCGTACGTCGCGGGGGCCCGGGTCGACAGCTCCACGAAGCGGTCGACCATCGCCTGGGCCTCGCGCATCACCTCGGCGGCGGCCTCCTCGGCGGTGCCGCCGCGCTCCTCGCGGACGATCATCACCAGGTTGGCGACATCGCCCCGGGCGAGTTCCTGGGCGTAGGAGTGCACGTCGTTGGTGAACGAAGGTATGTCCGCCGCCAGTTGGCGCATCAGGCGGAAGTCCGGGTGGTGCAGCACCTCTTGCGGCAGCTCGAACCGGTTGAGCCGCTCGACCATGTCGAAGAGGGTCTCCATGGCGGCCGTGCCCCGGCGGAGCGCCAGATAGCCCTCCCGGTCCGGTAGCCGGCCGGAGAGCCGACCGGCGGCCTCGGCGGGGTGGCAGGCGAAGTACCACTCCCAGTTGTAGGCCGAACGGGCCAGCCACCGGGCGGACATGCCGCGCGCGCTGCGCTCCCAGAGGTCGGCGAAGGCCCGCTCGACGGGGGTGCGGTCGCCGGGTTCGGGGCCCTCGCCGTGCAGGAGGGCCGTCAGGCGGGTGCAGACCTCCGCCACGCGTGCCGGGGCCCGGCCGAGATCCGTGTCGAACCGGTCGTCGAAGAGGAAGTAGAAGCCGATCAGGTCCGCGGCGAGGGCGAGGTCCTCGGTGGCGCAGTCGGGGCTGGTGAACGCGGCGAGACGGGGGACGTCCCACTTCTCGTACGCCGTCCGCTCGATGGCTCCGGCAAGGCCCGCATGGCCGAGCAGCCACTCCTGGTGGCGCTGCACTATGCGCCCCTGGTTCGGATTGCCACGCAAGGGAATCGGCAGATCGAGCACCGCTGTGTTGAACACTGGACCCCCTGGATTTGATCCCGGGTGAACCCCCAACGCCCCCGGCGCAATCGAACAGTACTTGACCTGATCATCAACTGCCACTGACATAAAGGGAGTCGCATTCCAGCCTATGCGAGATCGGGGCCCGGATCGACAGCCGTGCACCCTTGCCTTTCGACGGACGCCTCCCACGCCTGGTGGCGGTACGTGGACCCGTGGCGGGGTCACGTACGAGGGGGGATGAAGAAGGGGCTGTTGGTGGTCGTGTTCCAGCCGGACGCTCCGACTGCACGCCTCGGTCGGCGACGGAGGTGTTCGAGAGTGTGCATGGCCGGAATCGGCGCGGGGCCGCCGTCCGTCACGTGCCCGTCAGCAGCAGCGAGGCCCACAGGGCGACCGTCGAGGCGACCAGGGCGGCGGGCACCGTCAGGAGGCCGAGGCGGGTGAACTCGCCCAGCGCCACCGGGTGTCCGTGGTCGTGGGCGACGCGGCGCCAGAGGAGGGTGGCGAGGGAGCCGGCGTACGTGAGGTTGGGGCCGATGTTCACGCCGAGCAGCACCGCGAGCACCGACCCCGGGCCGGAGGCGGCCGCCAGCGGCACCAGGGCCAGGGTGGCGGGCAGGTTGTTGATCAGGTTGGCGAGTACGGCGGCGAGCGCGGCCGTGCCGAGCAGGGCCGGGAGCGAGGTGCCGTCGGGGAGGACGTGGGCCAGGGCGGACCCGAGGCCGTTGTCGACGACCGCCCGGACGACGACGCCGAGCCCCAGGACGAACGCGAGGAACGGCAGCGACGCCGAGCGGACGAGCGCGCGCGGGGTGGTGCGACGGTGGACCAGGGCGTGCACGGCGAGGACGGTGGCGCCCGCCGCCGCGGCCCAGGCCGGGTCGAGGCCGGTCGCCGAGGCGACGCCGAATCCGGCGAGCGTCGCCGCCACCGTGCAGAGCGCGAACACCGGGAACGGGGTGGGCGCCGGCGGATCGACCGGGGCCGCCGGCGCGGCGAGGTCGCGCGCGAAGAAGCGGCGGAACACCGCGTACTCGACCGCGACGGCGGCGAGCCAGGGGAGCAGCATCAGCAGCGCGAACCGCGTGAAGCCGACCCCGGCGGCCGTGAACGCGAGCAGATTGGTCAGGTTCGAGACCGGCAGCAGCAGCGAGGCCGTGTTGGACAGGTGCGCGCTCGCGTACACGTGAGGTTGGGGGCGGGCCCCCATCCGGGCGGTGGTCGCGAAGACCACCGGGGTCAGCAGCACGACCGTCGCGTCCAGGCTCAGCACGGCGGTGATCAGCGAGGCGAGTGCGAACACGGCCCCGAGCAGCCGCTGCGGGCGGCGGCCCGCCCGGCGCGCCATCCAGGCACCGCAGGCACGGAAGAGCCCCTCGGCGTCGCAGAGCGCGGCGAGGACGAGCACCGCCGCCAGGAACCCGATCACCGGACCCAGCCGCTCCGCCTCCTCGCGCACGGCCGCGGGCGTGATCGCGCCCACGGCCAGGACGACTCCGGCGGCGGGCACCGCGAAGGCGGCCTCGGGCAGGCGGAACGGTCGGACGACGGCGCAGATCAGCACCACGGCCAGGGCGAGGACGGACACGGACGCAACGAGCATGTGTTCGATGATCCAGGTCGGCCGCGGGGTCGGAGCCTTCGGGGTCGGGGTCTGGAGGGTCGGGGCCTCCGGTGTCGGGGCCCGGGGCCTCCGGCGTGGGGCCTCCGGTGCGGGGCCTTCGGGAGGCTCCGCCTCCCCGCCGGCGCTGACTGCGCGTCAGAAGGGAGTGGCGGCGAAAGTCTTGTGGCCTCCGCATTCATCAATAAAATGTCACACACCATATAAGGGAGTCCATTCATGGTCCACGAGCACGTCCCCGTGCACCGCACCCACCCCTGGCACGGGATCATGGTCGCCACCGCCCTCCCCTTCCGCGAGGACCTCTCCGTCGACTACGACGCGTACGCCGAGCACGTGGCGTGGCTGATCGCCAACGGCTGCGACGGCGTCGTCCCCAACGGCTCCCTCGGCGAGTACCAGACGCTCACCGACGAGGAGCGCGCGCAGGTCGTGCGTACCGCCGTCGCGGCGGCCGGGGACGGGGCGCGGGTCATGCCGGGTGTCGCCGCGTACGGCAGTGCGGAGTCGCGCCGCTGGGCCGAGCAGGCCGCCGAGGCCGGTGCCGGGTCGGTCCTCCTCCTGCCGCCGAACGCCTACCGCGCCGACGCGGAGGCCGTCCGCGCCCACTACGCCGAGGTGTCCGGGGTCGGGATCCCGGTCGTCGCGTACAACAACCCGATCGACACCAAGGTCGACCTCACGCCCGCGCTGCTGGCGAGCCTGCACGCCGACGGCAGCATCGTCGCCGTCAAGGAGTTCAGCGGCGACGTCCGCCGCGCCTACGAGATCGCCGAACTCGCCCCGGAGCTCGACCTGCTCATCGGCGCCGACGACGTCCTGCTGGAACTCGCCCTGGCGGGCGCGGTCGGCTGGATCGCCGGCTACCCCAACGCCCTCCCGCGCAGCTGCGCCGAGCTCTACCGCGCCGCCGTCGCCGGCGACCTCGCCACCGCGCTCCCCCTCTACAGGTCCCTGCACCCGCTGCTGCGCTGGGACTCCAAGACCGAGTTCGTGCAGTCCATCAAGCTTTCCATGGACATCGCCGGCCGCCGGGGCGGTCCGACCCGCCCGCCGCGCCACCCGCTCACGCCCGAGCAGGAGGCGATCGTCCGCGCCGCCACGGAGAAGGCCCTCGCGGAGGGGCACGCGTAAGGGCACCCGCCCCGCCATCCCTGCCTTCCTCCTCCCCTCCAGCCGGCCCTCCCTCCGGCCGGCCCTCCTTCCATCCAGACTCCCTCCACCCGGCCCTCCCTCCATCCCTCCGTCCGTACGTCCGAAGGGGACGACCCCATGCGCACGCGTCATGTCTTCCACGCCGTCGATTCGCACACCGAGGGCATGCCCACCCGGGTGATCACCGGGGGTGTCGGGGTGATCCCCGGGGCCACCATGGCCGAGCGCAGGGCGCACTTCATCGCGCACATGGACCACCTGCGGACCCTGCTCATGTACGAGCCGCGCGGGCACGCGGCGATGAGCGGGGCGATCCTGCAACCGCCGACCCGGCCCGACGCCGACTACGGCGTCCTGTACATCGAGGTGTCGGGCCTGCTGCCGATGTGCGGCCACGGCACCATCGGCGTGGCGACCGTGCTGGTGGAGACGGGCATGGTGCCGGTCGTCGAGCCCGTCACCACCGTCCGCCTCGACACCCCCGCCGGCCTGGTCGGCGTCGACGTCCGCGTCCAGGACGGCGCCGCCAAGGCCGTCACCCTCACCAACGTCCCCGCCTTCAGCGCCGGACTCGACCTCAAGACCGACGTCCCCGGCTACGGCACCGTCACCTACGACCTCGCCTACGGCGGCAACTTCTACGCCTTCGTCGACCTCGACACCCTGGGCCTGCCCTTCGACCGCGCTCGCAAGGACGACCTCCTCGCCGCCGGCCTGGCCGTCATGGACGCGATCAACGCCTCACCCCACCGGCCCGTCCACCCCACCCAGCCCGAGATCTC